>JALSJL010000019.1 GCA_026989405.1 Marinosulfonomonas sp.
CTAGGTCACCGACTCATAAGCGCGCAACCAGATTCGTGTTGCGGCGAGTTTGACGAGGGCGAGGAAGTTGGCGTCGTGTTTTTCGTATCGTGTTGCTATGGCCCTGTAATGCTTGAGTTTCGAGAAGAAACGCTCGATCCGGTTGCGTCGTCGGTAGGCGTCACGGTCAAGCGGCGGTGGTGTGGATCGGCGCGGGATCGGGCGGATAACGGCCCTGGCGCCGATGCTCTTGAGGTGGTCACGCAGCCGGTTGCTGTCATAGGCCGCATCCGCCAGCAGGGTCTGGCCCGGCCCGAGCGTGCCCAGCATGTCATCGGCGGAACGCCCGTCATGGGCCTGCCCGGGCGTCAGTTTCAGCGTGATCGGCCGGCCACGGGCGTCGGTGACGGCGTGGATCTTCGTCGTCAGACCGCCCCGCGAGCGCCCCATGCAGCGGGCTCGAAACTCAGCCAGACCGGCGGTTCCGGTGGTCTCTTCGCCCCCCTTTTTGCGTTTGCCCCGTGTTGGTGAACGCGGATCGAAGTGCTGTCCACAGATTGCTCGGCGCCGTCATAAGCCGCTGATACGGCGTCGAATATCCTGTCCCACACCCCCAACCTCGCCCATCGGACAAAGCGGTTGTAGCAGGTCGTATAGGGCCCGTAGCGCTCGGGGATGTCGGCCCAGGGCGAACCGGTCCTGAGCCGCCAGTAGATGCCGTTCAGCACCTTGCGGTCATCAACACGCGGCACCCCGCGCGGCTTGTTGGGCAGAAGCGGTTCGATGATCGACCACTCGAAGTCGGTCAACTCGTAGCGACGTTGGGCCATGCTGCTCTCCTCTTTGCGAAGAGTGAATCAGCAATCTCCAGATCACGCTACACTTTTATGAGTGCATGGCCTAGTCGGGTGCCAGCATATAGCCCGCCCCCCGGACGGTCTGAAGATAACGTGGCCGCTTCGGGTCTTCTTCGATCTTGCGCCGCAATCGCGTGATCTGGACATCGACGGCGCGCTCCTGGGCCTGGCCGGTGTCACGCCCCAGTTTGTCTACAAGGTATCCCCGCGTGACGGCCTCCCCCGGGGTGGTCGCAAAAATCCTCATCAACTGGTTTTCTGTCCCGGTCAGTCTGATGATATCCTCGCCGCGCCAAAGCTCGCCTCGTTCGACATCGTAACGCAAAGGTCCGAGGTTGAGGATCTTGGGGATGACTTCCTTGCTGTCGGCTTTTGGCATCCGCCTGAGTATGGCATTGATCCGCAGCAGAAGCTCCTTTGGCTCGAAGGGCTTTGCCAGATAGTCGTCCGCACCGGCCTCGAGCCCTGAAATCCTGTCATCGGTGTCCGATCTTGCCGTCAACAGCAGGATCGGCGTCGTCAGCCCGGTTTCGCGCAGTGATCCGGTGAACGCCAGCCCATCTTCGCCGGGCATCATCACATCAAGCACGATCAGGTCAAACTCCAATCCGCCGAGAATGCGCCGGGCATGCTCGGCATCGCGCGCCGCAGTGACCAGAAACCCGTTTCGCACAAGATACTTGCGCAGCAATGTCCGAATGCGCTCATCGTCGTCAACGATCAGCAGATGTGCCTCCGGGGCGGTCATGGGCTACCCTCCTTTCCGGCCTGAAAGCGCCTACGCATGTCTGCGTCCATCATTTCCTCTAGCACCTTGCGAAACCCCGCGACGGCCTCGGGGCCCGCGGCCCGGTAGGCGGCCCGCATCCGGCGGCGTTGCGCTTCCGAAAGACGGCTTTCGAGCGCTGCGCCCTTTTCGGTCAAACGCAGGTTGCGCTCGCGCTTGTCACGGTTGCCCACGCGGCTTTCGACCAGCCCCTCGTCCACCAGCGTGCGCAGCACCCGATTGAGCGACTGCTTCGTGACCCCAAGGGTTGTCAAAAGGTTGTTCACCGTGGTCCCCGGCGTTCTGTGTATGAAATGCAGCGCGCGGTGGTGTGCCCGACCAAACCCCATCTCTTGCAGGATCTTGTCGGGGTCGGCGGTAAACCCGCGGTAGGCAAAGAACATTGCCTCGATACCTTTGCGCAACTGTTCATCCGTCAGGTATAAGAGCCCTTCGCTCCCGGAACCACTGGCATCATTCATCTGGACACTCCATGCCGCTCGGATCGCGACCGTGTAATTTTATGTCAGCCTTGTTGACTTTCCAACCTTCAATTGATAGCGATTCCCCGATTTGGCGCAATTTAATGTCCGAAGCGGACCTAACTGCGCAATAAATGGAAAATGGCCCGATGCCGGGTCGAAGGAGGCCCAGCCATGGCTGAACCCTATCATGATCGCGACGGAGTCATCTGGATGGATGGCTGCATGGTGCGTTGGCGCGAAGCAAACGTGCATATTCTGAGCCACGCGATGCACTATGCGTCCTCGGTGTTCGAGGGCGAACGCGCCTACAACGGCAAGATTTTCAAGTCGCGCGAACATTCCGAGCGCCTGCACCGCTCGGCCAGGCTGATCGATTTTGACATCCCGTGGTCTGTTGATGAACTTGAACACGCCAAGGGGCAGGCCCTGCGCGCCAGCCGTCTGAAAGATGCCTATGTGCGTGCCATTGCCTGGCGTGGGGCCGGCGAAGACATGGGCGTTGCTTCGGCCCGCAACCCGGTGAATGTCGCCATCGCGGTATGGGAATGGGGCGCCTACTACGGCGACGCCAAGATGAAGGGCGCGAAACTGGATATTTCCAAGTGGAAACGGCCCAGCCCCGAAACCATCCCCAGCCATGCCAAGGCCGCCGGCCTCTACATGATCTGCACCATGTCCAAACACGCGGCCGAAGCCAAGGGGTGCTCGGACGCGCTGATGATGGACTACCGCGGCTATGTCGCCGAAGCGACCGGCGCCAACGTGTTTTTCGTGAAAGACGGCGAAGTCCACACGCCCACGCCAGACTGTTTTCTGGACGGGATCACCCGCCAGACGGTGATCGGCATGCTGAAAGAGCGCGGCATCAAGGTGCATGAGCGTCACATCATGCCCGATGAGCTGGAAGGCTTCGAACAATGCTGGCTGACCGGCACCGCGGCCGAAGTGACGCCGGTCGGGCAGATTGGCGACTACACATTCGAGGTTGGCGCGCTGACGCGAGAGATCGCCGAGGGTTATGAGAAACTGGTGCGCGAATAGACGCGGGGGCGCTTAACCGCTTGGCAAGACCGACAGGCTAGCCTGCCTGCCATCATGCCCAAACGCCGCCTCAACCTTGTTGTGCCTGTCCTGATCGTGGCGATCGGTCTGCCGGCAACGCTGTCATGGGCTTATTACAAGCTCACCGGCGACCCGACCCTGCGCCCGCTTGGCGTCACGCTGAACAGCCTGCGTGAAAACGACGTTGCCGGGTATGAGGCTGCATTGGTTGTGACGATCAACTGGGGGCGTGATACGCGCAGCGCGAATACACCGCGCCAGGTCGAAGCGGCACTGCGCAAGGCATTGCAGGTGTATCAGGTCGACTTTCAGATCAGACGGCGCCGGGTGGCCGGCGACCACGTCAGCGTCTTTTTCGACGCCGGCCCCAACCGGTTTGGCCCCTACTCATTGGTTGATATCGCTGCCGGCATTCCCGTGGCCGTCGAGGCCGTTCAAATGGCCCGGTAGGGTCAGCCAAACCGCGATTCCGGCGTCTGACGCCGGCGCGCAAGGCGCAGGAAAGCCCGCATGCGGGCATCGTTTTTCTGGGTTCTGGGGCGGCGCTGCAGCAGCTGGCTGGCCGGTGACGCCAGCCGATGACGCTCGATCCGGGCGAACCATTTCATCATGCCGGCAGCCTTAACCGGTGACGCATTCCGTTTTGAAGAATCGGACATTCTGGCCTCCTGTCTGCGGGGAAGCCCGAGGATACCATTTTTCCGGCAAGAAATCCACGCGCAGGCGGGGATTGCCAACGATCAGAAATCCAGATTTTCCACGCTCAGCGCATTGTCCTGGATAAATTCGCGTCGCGGCTCGACCACATCGCCCATCAGCTTGGTAAAGATGTCGTCTGCCTCGGCCACATCATTGATCCGGACCTGCAGGAACGTGCGGGCCTCGGGGTCCAGCGTGGTTTCCCACAGCTGGTCCGGGTTCATTTCGCCCAGCCCCTTGTAGCGCTGGAGCGACAGCCCGCGTTCGCCCTCTTTCAGGATGGCTTTCAACAGGTCGGTCGGTCCGTGTATCAGAACTTCGCGTTCCTTGCGGGTCAACCTGGCCGGATCCTTGTAGACGTCTCGCGTATCGGCGCTGATCTGGGCCAGTCGCCGAGCCTCGCCAGAGCGCAGAACCGCGCCGTCGAGCGTGCGAATTTCCTCAACCCCGCGCAGGATGCGCGAAAGCCGAATGCCGTGATCCTGGGTGATGCGGCCTTGCCAGCCTTTTTCATACTCGGGCGCCACCAGATCAAGCCGGGTCGCGACCTCATCAGCCACTTTCTGCAAGTCTGCATCGGCCTTGCCGGCATCAAACGCTCCGGCAAGCGCGGCCTGTTCCAGAACATGGCGCGGGTAATGGGTCGGGAAAGCATCAAGGATGCGCTTGAACTTGCGGGCGCCGTCGATCACGCGGGCAAGGTCGGCGCCGGCGATCTGCTCGCCGCTCGGCAGCGCCAGAACAGCGCCGTCGATGCCCTGCTCGATCAGATAATCTTCAAGCGCCGCCTGGTCCTTGAGATACACTTCCGACTTGCCGCGCGCCACTTTGTAAAGCGGCGGTTGCGCGATGTAGAGATAGCCGCCTTCGATGATCTCGGGCATCTGGCGGAAGAAGAAGGTCAGTAACAGGGTGCGGATATGCGCCCCGTCCACGTCGGCATCGGTCATGATGACGATCTTGTGGTAGCGCAGCTTGGTGATGTCGAATTCGTCGCGCCCGATGCCGGTGCCGAAAGCCGTGATCAGCGTGCCGATTTCCTGGCTGGAAAGCATCCGGTCAAACCGCGCGCGCTCGACGTTCAGGATCTTGCCACGCAGCGGCAGCACCGCCTGGTTGTGGCGCGAGCGGCCCTGTTTGGCCGAGCCTCCGGCGCTGTCGCCCTCGACCAGGAAGATCTCGCGCTTGGCCGGGTCGCGTTCCTGGCAGTCCGCCAGTTTGCCGGGCAAGGACGCAACATCCAGCGAAGATTTCTTGCGCGTCATCTCGCGCGCCTTGCGGGCGGCTTCGCGCGCCAGTGCCGCCTCGATCACCTTGCCGATGATCATCTTGGCCTCTTGCGGGTGTTCCTCGAACCATTCGCCCAGTTTCTCGTTCACCAGGCTTTCGACGACGGGGCGCACCTCGGAGCTGACCAGCTTGTCCTTGGTCTGCGAGCTGAACTTGGGGTCCGGCACCTTGACCGAAAGCACGCAGGTCAGCCCTTCGCGGGCATCGTCTCCGGTAAAGTTGATCTTTTCCTTTTTCGCCATGCCGGAAGAGCCGGCATAAAGGTTCATGGTGCGGGTCAGCGCGCCGCGATAGCCCGCCAGGTGGGTGCCGCCGTCGCGTTGCGGGATGTTGTTGGTAAAGGGCAGCACGTTCTCGTGGTAGCTGTCGTTCCACCACATGGCGACCTCGACGGTGATGCCGTCCTTTTCGCCGCTGAAAAAGATCGGCTCATCCAGCACCGGGGTCTTGGAGCGGTCGAGGTAGCGCACGAATTCGCGCACGCCGCCTTCGTAGAACAGGTCGCTTTCCAGCGGCTCGGCCGGGCGTTCATCGCGCAGGATGATACGCACGCCGGAGTTCAGGAAGGCCAGTTCGCGCAGGCGGTTTTCCAGCGTCTTGAAGGAATAGTCGAGGTTCGAAAACGTCTCGAGCGAGGCCATGAAGCGGACCTCGGTGCCGGTGCGCCCGTTCGCATCGCCCACAACGCGCAGCGGCTCGACCGTTTCGCCGTGCTCAAAGCGCACCACGTGCTCTTTGCCCTCGCGCCAGATGCGCAGTTCAAGCCAGTCGGAAAGCGCGTTGACGACCGAGACGCCGACGCCGTGCAAGCCGCCTGAGACCTTGTAGGAGTTCTGGTCGAATTTACCGCCCGCGTGCAGCTGGGTCATGATGACCTCGGCGGCTGACACGCCTTCTTCCTCGTGGATGCCCACCGGGATGCCGCGGCCGTTGTCGCTGACCGAAACGGATGAATCGGCGTGAATGATCACGGTTACGGCGTCGGCGTGGCCCGCCAGAGCCTCGTCAATGCCGTTGTCCACGACCTCATACACCATGTGGTGCAGGCCCGAGCCATCGTCGGTGTCGCCAATATACATGCCGGGGCGCTTGCGCACCGCCTCCAAGCCCTTGAGAACCTTGATGGAATCGGCGCCGTATTCTTCCGGCTGCGGGGCATCGTCTGCCATGCGGAAAATCCTGTGTTATTTGCCTGTATTTCTACAAGATTTGGGGGGGAGTGTCACGCGCTCTACACCAAATATGGTGTTCGCGCGGGCAGATTGCAACAGGGGCCGCTGCTCAGGCAGAGATGGTGAAACTGCCATCTTCATTCGGGGGCGAGAACGGGTTCATCGCGACTTCCCAGACGTGGCCGTCGGGATCGGCATAGTAGCCGGAGTAGCCACCCCAAAACACCTTTTGCGGCGCTTTCATCGGCGTCGCGCCGGCCTTGAGCGCAAGGTCATAGGCCGCATCGACTTCTTCGTTGGTGACAAAGTTCTGGGCAAGGGTGATCGCGCCGGTGCCAAGCTCGGCGCCCGGGCGCCCCTGATCTTCGGCAAGCGCTGCGCGGCCGAACAGGCCGAGGGCCAGACCGTTTAGCTGATAGAAGATGATCGCCTCACCGCGCTTCACCGGCTTCCAGCCAAGGGCCGCGTAAAACCTTTCGCTGCGCGCAAGGTCATCGACGCCAAGGGTGATGAGAGTCACGCGTTGGGGCGTATTGGTTTTTCTCCCTTGATCTGACTGATGGTCGAGGTGCCGGCGGCTTCGCCAACCTCGACAAACTGCGCCCTTTCGCCAAGCTCGTCAAACAGCTCGCGCCCGGTGCCGGTCAGGAACGCCTGGGCGCCGAGCGCGCAGATCTCATCGTAAAGCGCCGCGCGGCGGTCGGCGTCGAGATGGGCGGCCACCTCGTCCAGCAGCAGGATCGGCGGCGCGCCGAAATCCTCGGCCAGCGCGCGGGCGTTGGCGAGGATCAGCGAGATCAGCAGCGCCTTCTGCTCGCCGGTCGAACATTGGCGCGCGGCAACGCCCTTGGCGGCGTAAGTGGCCAGGAGATCGACGCGGTGCGGCCCGCTCAGGGTGCGCCCTGCTGCCATGTCACGCGCGCGCCCATTTGCGTAGGCGGTCGACAGGCCCGCCTCGGTTTCGGCCATCTCGCCCTCGTCCGGCCCCGAAAGCGCCAGATCAGCCGCCGGAAACGCCGTCGCCGCGCCCGCTTGCGCCTGTGCAACCCGCGCCAGCGCCAGCCGCCTATTCGCCATGATGACAGCGCCGGCAGTGGCCATCTGCGCTTCCAGCGCGCCATACCAGGACGCATCGCCGACCTGGTCCTTCAACAGGCGGTTGCGCTCGCGCATCGCCTTTTCATAGGTCAGAACCGCCTGCGCGTGCTCCGGCTCGAAACTCATCGTCATCCGATCCAGAAAGCGCCGCCGCCCATCTGCGCCCTCAATCCACAGCCGGTCCATCGACGGGATCAGCCACAGCATGCGCACCATGCGCCCAAGTGCCAGTTGCGGCGCCGTCTTGCCATCGATGCGAGTCTGGCGCGCAGCCCCCACCTCGGCCCAGGTTTCAACCTCGTGCAACTGGGACAGGCTTTGCACGATGGCCGAAACCTTCCAGCCCAACGCCTCGGGCCGGCGCGTCAGATCTTCACCGGCGGCGCGGCGCAGACCGCGGCCCGGTGACAGAAGCGATATCGCCTCAAGCAGGTTGGTCTTCCCGGTGCCGTTGGACCCGAAGATCGCCACCGGGCGGCCATCAAACTTCAGGGCGGCGCGCAGATGGGACCGGAAATGAGAAAGGGTCAGCGCTTTGACGGCAAGCCCCACCATTCAAGGGCCCTTCTTCTTTGCCCAAATATCCCCGCCGGAGGCTCCGCCCGATGTCACACGCGCATCGGCATGACGACGTAGATCGCGCTTTCGTCATCGCCTTCACGCATCAGGGTCGGATCGCCGGAAGAATTGAACAGAAACACCGCATTCTCACGGTCAACCTGGCTGGCGATTTCCAGCAGGTATTTGGCGTTGAAGCCAATCTCCAGCGGTTCATCGGAATAGGCCACGCCCAGCTCTTCTTCCGCAGCGCCACTGTCAGGCGCATTGACCGACAAGACCAGCCGGTCTTCGTCCAGCGACAGCTTCACGGCCCGCGAGCGCTCGGAAGAAACCGTCGCCACCCGGTCGACGGCCTTGGCAAACTCGGCCGCATCCACTTCCATCTTGCGCGTGTTGCCCTGGGGAATGACCCGCGTGTAGTCGGGGAATGTCCCGTCTATCACCTTCGAGGTCAGGGTGATGTCGGGCGCGGCGAAACGCACCTTGGTCTCGGATACAGACACTGCAATTGTCAGGTCATCATCATCCAGCAGTTTGCGCAGTTCGGCCACCGTCTTGCGCGGCACGATCACGCCAACCATGCCATCGGCCCCCTCGGGCAAAGGTGCGTCAACGCGCGCCAGACGGTGCCCGTCGGTGGCGACGCAGCGCAGAACCTGGCCATCTTCGCCAGACGCCACATGCATGTAGACACCATTCAGGTAATAGCGGGTTTCCTCGGTGGAAATGGCGAATTTCGATTTGTCGAACAACCGGCGCAATACCGGGGCGGCGGCCGAAAAATTCGTTTCATACTCGGACGAAGCCATGACCGGAAAGTCCTCTTTCGGCAGCGTCGCAAGCGAAAAGTTCGAACGCCCGGCTTCAACCGTAAGCCGCCCCGCGGCCCCATCGTCGGTCAGCGTCACCAGCGCGCCATCGGGCAACTTGCGCACGATCTCGTGTAGCGTCACCGCCGAAACAGTCGTGGCGCCGGCACGCTCCACCTGGGCTGGCGCCTTGTCGACAACTTCAATGTCCAGATCAGTGGCCCGAAACGACGCGGTGTCTCCCTCGGCCTCGATCAGCACGTTGGCCAGGATCGGAATGGTGTTTCGACGTTCGACAACCGATTGGGCCTGAGACAAGGCCTTGAGCAAGGCGCCGCGTTCGATACTGAATTTCATGTCCCACTCCTGCAATGTGCCGGGGCGGCGAATGTAGCTCATTCACCGCCCGGCTCAACGATTTTCTTGGAATTTCTGCCGATCAGCCGGCAGCGTCAACCCAAATGGCGTGAAAGCTCACGCTTCGAGGGCCCGGCGCAACAGTTCCACATCTTCAGCAATCTGATGGTCATGGGCCTTCAGTTCTTCGATGCGGCGCACCCCGTGCATGACCGTGGTATGATCGCGGCCACCGAAACGACGGCCGATCTCGGGCAGACTGCGGGTGGTCAATTGCTTGGCCAGATACATGGCAACCTGACGCGGCCTGGCTATGACCCGGACACGCCTGGGCCCGATCAGGTCAGACAGGCGGATGTTGTAGTGGTCCGAGACCCTTCGCTGAATTTCCTCGACTGTCACCTTTCGATTCGAGGCGCGCAGAATGTCCGCCAGGCAGTCCTGCGTCAGCTCCAGCGTGATCTCGCGCCCGACAAGTGAAGCAAAGGCGAACAGACGCATCAACGCACCTTCCAGCACCCGGACGTTGTTGGAAATGCGATGCGCCAGGAATTCAATGACGCCATCATCAATCACCAGGCCCGGATACTGCTTCCTGTATTGTTCGACCTTGCACTGAAGAATGCCAAGCCGCAGTTCATAGTCGGTCGGGTTCAGGTCGACCACCAGGCCACACTGCAGCCGCGAAATGATGCGATCCCCCAGCCCCTGGATATCCACCGGCGATCGGTCACCCGAAATGATGATCTGCTTGCCCTGATCAACCAGCGCATTGAAGGTATGAAAGAATTCTTCCTGGGTGCTGTCCTTGCCGGCGATGAACTGCACGTCGTCCACCATCAGCACATCCACTGAGCGGAACAGCTGTTTGAAGTCCATCATCTGCTTGTCGCGCAACGCCCGCACGAAGCGATACATGAACTGCTCGGCCGACAGATAGACGACTTTTCGTTCGGGCGTTCTGGCCCGCATTTCCCAGGCGATCGCATGCATCAGGTGGGTTTTTCCCAGCCCGACGCCGCCATTCAGGAACAAGGGGTTGAACGTGACCGGCCCACCCTCGGCCACGCGCCGCGCCGCCGCATGCGCCAGCTCATTCGGCTTGCCGACCACAAAACTGTCAAAGGTAAACCGAGCATCCAACGCCGCGCCGATGCCGTCGCCACCTGCAGGCTGCCGGCCGGGAGCGACGGCAGGCTTGGCGCTACGCACGGCAGGGCTTGCCGCAGCGGCGTCGTTGGCGGACCGGTCCACGCAAAACTCGATGCGCTGAACCTTGGCCCCGGCCTGCAACAAAAGCCGAAGAATCTGGTCCCCCAAATTCCGACCAACCCAATCTCCGATGAAATTGGTCGGCACGTTGAACGTCGCGACACCACCGGTGATTCCGGCAAACTTCAGCGGCTCAATCCAGGTCTTGTATTTGTTTGCCCCAACAATTTCTTGCATTTCCGCCTTAACGCGACCCCAGGTGTCTTCTGTCATATGTTCTTGCCCAATTTTCTATCTTGCCAAGACTGGCGCCAGGCCAGCCCCCGGAACTTCCAACCGTTTTGGAACCCCCTGTGCCCATCTTCGTTCACATCCCCCTCGAACCCTTCGACGACATTGAAACAGTCGACGTCGACGCCGAGACCGGCATACCTGGCGCGCACCGCAGCGGCGGCGCTTTTCGAGCGAACTCCGGACCGGCAAAGGAACATCAACATGCCGGGGCGGGTGCCGCCCAGCGCTTCCAGAACCTGCTCCGCAAATCGCGGGTTTGGGGACATTTTCGGAAACGTGGCCCACTCAACGCAGATCAGAGTGTGCCCCAGTTCCGAGAGATCCGGCGCGCCGACAAAAGACCATTCTGCCTGCGTCCTGACATCAATCAGCCGAGCGTTCTTGTCGTTCTTCAAACGTGTCCAGGCAGCATTCGGCAGAACCTCACCAATGCCCGGAACAATGCCCGTGCTCATCAACTGTCCCCCAAGACGATGTGAATCGCAGAGGCAAGCTAGCAAGGCGCAAAGGCGGCATGCAACTTATCTTCTCGCTTGACTCAGAGGTTTGTCACCGCGAATCTTCTAAGTGCTTTTGATTGTGTTTTTCTGCCCACAAAAAAAGTTTTTTGCCGAATGAAAAAACGCGCCCGAAAGGCGCGCTTTGCTGATTCTCATTTCACCGGAAAGTCAGCCGATGGCTTTTACCCGCGATGACAGGCGCGACATTTTGCGCGATGCTGTTTTCTTGTGCATCACACCCTTTGTCACACCGCGCATCAATTCAGGTTGAACCTGGCGCAGCGCTGTGGCCGCGGCATCCTTGTCACCGGACTCGATGGCTTCCTCGACCTTGCGCAGGAAGGTGCGGATGCGCGAGCGGCGCGCTTTGTTGATCTGGAAGCGGCGCTCGTTCTGGCGCGCGCGTTTCTTGGACTGAGGCGAATTTGCCATGCGTATCGTTCCCGCTATTGGGCTGGAGTAAATCTGAAGCGCGCTTCTAGGCCGAGAGCACAACCGAGTCAACCGGTGCGGGCCAAGTTTTTCGGTATTCCGACCGGCGGCTCGGCGCTCCCTGCCGGGCGCTTCTCGCGTCTTTCGGGTCGCAAACAGCGAAGACGCCCGGATCGGGCGGATGAGCGGCGCTATTTGTCGCGAAACTGCGGTTCGCGTTTTTCCAGAAAGGCCTGCATGCCCTCTTTCTGATCGCAGGTCGCGAACAGGGCATGAAAGGCCCGGCGTTCGAACAACAGACCTTCGCTCAGCGTGGTTTCATAGGAACGGTTCACGGCTTCCTTCACCGTCATCACGGCAAGTGCAGATTTCTCGGCGATCTTCTGCGCAGCACCCATCGCTTCATCCATCAGCTTCTTTGCCGGCACAACGCGGCTGACCAGCCCGGAGCGTTCGGCTTCTTCAGCGTCCATGAAACGCCCGGTCAGGTGCATGTCCATCGATTTGGACTTGCCAACGAAGCGCGTCAGGCGCTGGGTGCCACCGATCCCGGCGACAACGCCCAGGTTGATCTCGGGTTGGCCAAACTTGGCGGTATCGGCGGCGATGATGAAATCGCACATCATTGCCAGCTCGCACCCGCCACCAAGCGCATAGCCCGCAACCGCCGCGATGATCGGCTTGCGTATGCGGGTGATGGCGTTGGCTTCCTCGGCGAAAAAGTCCTCGGTGAACATCTCGACGAAGGTCTTCTCCGACATTTCCTTGATGTCGGCCCCGGCCGCAAAAGCCTTTTCGGACCCTGTCAGGACGATACAGCGCACCTTGTCGTTCTTGTCCGCTTCCCGCAGGGCCTGTGCCAATTCGCCAAGCAGTTCGGAATTCAGCGCGTTAAGGGCATCCGGGCGGTTGAGGCGGATGAGGCAAACGTCGTCGGAGATATCGACGATGATCGTTTTGAAGGCCATGGAAAGCTCTCGAGTGGTTGCGGTCAGGTCAGAACCCTTAGCAGCCCTGCGCCTGCGTTCAAGCTATCTTTGGCAGGTGGGGCAATAGAAAGACGAACGGCCAGATTGCACGATTCGCGTAATTTCACCTTGGCAATGTGGTGTCGGACAGGGTTGCCCTTGCCTGTCGTAGACGCGAAAATTGTGCTGAAAATACCCCAGCTCACCGTTGGTTTGCCGGTGATCCCGCAGCGAAGACCCGCCCGATTCGATCGCTTCGGACAAGACATCGCGAATCGCCGGAACCAGTGTGCGGATGCGCCGCGGTGCAAGATTGGCCGCCTTGCGCCTGGGCGAGATACCCGTGCGGTGCAGCACCTCGCAGACATATATGTTGCCCAGTCCAGCGACGATTTTCTGATCAAGAAGCGCCGATTTGATCGGCGTATTACGCCCGCGCAGGCAAGCGACAAGATAGGATTCGTCAAACCCGTTGCCGAGCGGTTCCGGCCCCAGACCGGCCAGCAACCTGTGCTCGTCAAGATCCGGAGTTGCGCACAGGTCCATTGCCCCGAAGCGCCGTGCATCATTGAACGTGACGCGCGCGCCGTTTTCCATGTCGAGCACCACATGGTCATGTTTTTCGGGCGTCGGGTGCGCCGCATGAAAACGACCTTGCACCGCGCCCGAAATCAGCATCCGGCCCGACATGCCAAGGTGGATGATCAGTGTTTCGCCAGAAGAAAGATCGGCCAGGATATACTTCGCCCGCCGGCGCAGGCGATCTACCCGCTGGCCCTGCAACCGCTCGCCCATGTCTGCAGGAAACGGCCAGCGCAACCCGGCGCGGCGAATATCGGCGCGCGCTATACGCTGGCCTTCCATGGCGGGCTGCAAGCCCCGGCGGACGGTTTCGACCTCTGGCAGTTCGGGCACTGTTTCCCCCATTTGCGTCGCGCGGTGCATTGTAACGCCCGGCAAGAGACCTATAAGAAGGACAAGTTTTCAACTGGCGGCAAGACATGATGCGCAACTCATCCGGCAAAACCACCCATTTCGGCTTTCGCGAGGTGGATGAAGACCAGAAGGCCGGCATGGTGCACGGTGTGTTTTCCAACGTCGCCAGCAAATACGACATCATGAATGACGTGATGTCGGCAGGCATCCACCGGATCTGGAAAGATGCGATGATGGACTGGCTGGCACCACGCAACGGCCAGCGGTTGCTGGATGTGGCCGGCGGCACCGGTGATATCGCATTCCGCTTTCTCAAACGCGCGCCGGGGGCCGAAGCGGTTGTTCTGGACATGACCGAGGCGATGCTGGTCGAAGGCCGCAAAAGGGCCGAAGCCGAAGCGCTCGCCGACAAGCTGGACTGGGTGGTGGGCGATGCAATGGCGCTACCCTTCGAGGCCAACAGCTTTGATCGCTACACGATCTCGTTCGGCATTCGTAACGTGACCCGCATCAATGACGCCTTGTCAGAAGCCTTCCGGGTGCTGCGCCCCGGCGGCCGGCTGATGGTGCTGGAATTCAGCCAGTTGCCCAATGACGCAATGCAGAAAGCCTATGACCTTTATTCATTCAACGTCATCCCGCGGATGGGCCAGCTGATTGCCGGCGACCGCGACAGTTACCAATACCTGGTCGAATCCATCCGCAAGTTTCCCGATCAGGAGACCTTTGCAGGCATGATCCGCGACGCAGGGTTTGAAAACGTGAAATACCGCAACCTGTCGATGGGGATCGCGGCGCTGCATTCGGGTTGGAAAATCTGAATGCGCGGCCCGCACAACATCTGGCGGCTGATCCGCACCGGTGCCACGATGGAGCGCACCGGCGCGCTGCGAGTCGTGCTGGATGCGATGGATGCGCCGGTTTCCTTGCGCATCGCGGCCAAGGTCATCGGATGGCCATTCAAATGGTTGGGCTACAAGGGTGACCCGGAACAGCCGCCCGTGACGCGGGCGCTTTCAGCGCTCGGCCCGGCCTACATCAAGTTCGGGCAAATTCTGTCAACCCGCCCGGATGTGGTCGGCGAAGAGCTGGCCGAGCAGTTGCAGGTGTTGCAGGACAAACTGCCACCCTTTCCGGTCGAAGTTGCCCGCAAGACTGTAGAAGACGAACTCGGCCGCCCGGTGGCTGAGGTGTTCTCGGCGTTCAGCGAACCGATCGCCGCGGCCTCGATCGCGCAGGTCCACAAGGCCAGAAGGGCAGCAGATGGTGTGGATGTCGCCGTGAAGGTTCTGCGTCCGGGTATCGAGCAGGCCTTTCAGAAAGATATCGACGCCTTCTATTTCGCTGCAGCCGTGATCGAATTTCTGCTGCCCGGAACGCGCCGGCTGCGCCCCTCTGAAGTCGTGGCACATTTCGAGGGCGTCGTGAAAGGCGAACTCGACCTTCGGCTCGAAGCCGCCTCGGCTGCCGAATTTGCAGAAAACACCAGGGACGACCCGGGGTTTCGCGTGCCGGACGTCGACTGGCACCTGTCGGCCAAGCGCGTCATGACGCTGGATTGGGTGGACGGCATACCAATTCACGACATCGAGGCGCTGGATGCCGCGGGCCATGACCGCAAGATGCTGGGCGAACGGGTGTTGGGCCTGTTCTTGCGTCATGCCCTGCGGGACGGCTTCTTTCACGCGGACATGCATCAGGGCAACCTGATGGTCGCCGAAAACAGCGATATCGTCGCGCTGGATTTCGGGATCATGGGCCATATCGACGACTACACGCGCCGGGTGTATGCCGAGATTCTCTATGGCTTCATCCGGCGGGATTTTCGCCGCGTGGCCGAAGTGCATTTCGAGGCCGGATACGTCCCCGCGGATCAGGACGTGGAAGAATTTTCCCGCGCCCTGCGTGCAGTGGGCGAGCCGATTTTCGGAGCATCCGCCAACCAGATTTCGATGGCGAAGTTGCTGAGCTACCTGTTTGAAGTCACCGAACGCTTCGGCATGGAAACGCGAACCGAGCTGATCCTTCTGCAACGCACGATGGTTGTCGTTGAAGGCGTCGCGCGCTCGCTGGACCCCGATATCAACATCTGGCACGTCGCCAAGCCGATCGTGGAAGACTACATTCGCGAAAATCTTGGTCCGGCGGCGCTTGTGCGCGATTTGCTGCGCACGGCGAAAGTGCTGGCCCGTTTCGGGCCGAGGCTGCCCGCCATGGCAGAAGCAGCACTTGTTCAACAGGCGGAAACGCCCGTGGCGCCAAGACGTTCGGCACGCTTCGCCCCGGTCGGGTATGTTCTGGTCGGTGCTGCGCTTTCGACAGCGGTGATTCTACTTGTCAGTGGCTCCTAGGGCCGCAAGTTCGAGCTGGAGTGCCGGCTCATACGAAGCGTCTCCGCGTGCCGATTTCCAAAGGCAGTATGCCGCCATACGCCAGTGGTAAAGCGGCCTGAGAGCTGCGAACCTGTGCGCAACCGCCGGGTTGTCATAGCCGCTCAGGAACTCGCTCTCCTGGGCCGGCGACAAGGGCTTTCGACCGGACAGGACCTGCATCGCCGGCGAAAGGAAAGTGGCCAGATCTTCGCTGGGGTCGCCAACCGCCGGACATTGCCAATCGATCAGCGTCAGGCCGTGTGCGTCTTGTATGATGTTGCCCGGAACCACATCGCCATGCAGGAAAACAGGCGTCTCGGCGTCGACCATCGGGTCGCCGGGCGCCAAGCGGCGCAAATGCCCGGCGCGGCTTTCGGGACACTCATCGAGTATCGCGTTGCCGATGGCGCGCAACGCCGCGCTGCCGCCTCTCAACCGGCGCAGGCCGTTCGGGGCCTTCAGACCATGTAGCCGTGCAAGCAATTCGCCGACCGCTCCGGCGCCATGCTTCCACGGGCGGCCGGCAACGAACCGGTAAATCAGGCATGTGCCAAGCGAAGTCACGACCCGTCGCACGGGTTCCGGGGCAAGCCCCGTGCCACGCAACCACATCAGCGCCATGTATTCGGCTGCATCGTCGTTCGGAAAAAGAGGCGTTGATGAGCGGGTATCATACAGCTTGCAGACAATCTTCCCGTTTGAAGTTTCGATCATCCATGACCGATTGCTGCGTCCACCCTCCAGGTTGCTCCAGGGCTCTCCTGCAAGGGATTTTTCGGCTGCGGTCAGTTCACCGCGCAATGTATCCGCGGGCAAACGTCCGGTCGCCTCCGGGCTGACGCTATCCTGCAATTTCCGAGACTCCCACCTGGCGCTTGCTGGAACCTAGAGGGTTGTCTCATGTTGCTCAAGCCTCGGGCATGCGCAGCGCCGAAATGTCGGCGGCCGCCACTTCGGCGCCGCCCGCCAGAACGATATTCACTGTTGCGCCCGACAGCCGGATTTCCCTGATCAGGGCATAGCTTTCCACCGGCAGGCTGGACACGGCGCCGTCTTGCCCAACGGTTTCCACCGCGAAAGAATATGAGCCGGGTGCCATCGGCTGTCCATCAGCGTCAACGCCCGCCCACTCCAGCGCGCTTGTGGTCGGGTCAATCGGCTGGCGAGAAACCTCGGCGCCGGTCGAATTCGTCACGACAAGAACCGCGCCTTGCGCAGCGGCCGGGATGTTCACGTCAAGTGACACCGGGGAGCCATCAAACTGGACCGGAGCCGCAACCTTGGCTTCCATGCCCACCCATCCGGCGGCCTGCGCAATTCCCATGGCGGCAAATTGCTGACCGAGCCCGGCGAGCAGATCATTGGTCTTGACCTGTTGCTCCACGCTGGAAAACGTCGCGAGCTGCACCGCATAGTCCGTCGATTCGATTGGATTGAGCGGATCCTGATTTTGCATTTGTGCAGTCAACATCGTCAGGAATGTCTGAAAGTCGGAACTGACGGCCCGTTTGGCCTTGTCCGGGCCGGGCGTTGTGGCCGGCAACGAGTTGGTGAGCGTCAAGTCAGTGTTCATCTGGTTGATCCTTACAGTCTGATGTCCAGCCGCCCGTCGTTTTCGAACGAGACCTGGATATGGGGTGTTTCCTGCGATTCAGGGTCGCCGGATACCGCCCGACCCATTGAATGTTCATGGTCTTGTCGCCCACCCTCACCCCCGAAAGAGTCGCCCGACCGGCTGGCGAAGGCGAAATCGAGCTGCGAATACCCCAGGTCTTTCAACTGGGTCGCAAGCTGGTCGATATGCCGGCGGAGGTAGTCCAGAGTGTCGGGCCGTTCGGCAGAAACCGTCACGACCATGGCGCCGTCCTGCACCTGAAGCGTCATGCGGACACGGCCGAGCTCTTCGGGGTTCAGCAAGAGTTCCACCGGGCGGTCGCGCAGGGCGACCGCGGCATGTGCGATCTGCTCCATCACCTTGGGAGCATGCGCCTCCCAGCCAGGAATCCGCGCCGGAGGGGCTGCCGGGTTGGTGTCCCTGACAGCGGCGGGTGCAGCCGCGGCAATGGCATCATCACTTTCGCCGGCCAAGGCAGTCTCTCGGGTCACCATCTGTTCTGATGTCCCGGTCGAAACGGCGGGAATTGCGGTTTCGGTTCTGGCACCATCCGGTGACACGGCCGACATGACCGGCTGGTCTTTTGCCGGCTGACGCCGGATTTCCCCCGGGGTCTCGGAATTCGGGGGCCGATGTTCCGACAACCCCGCACCCCGCGCGGTATTCACCGGCGGGTTGAGGTCGGACGGTGCGGATTTATTGAGAGCCGATTTTCCCGGTTCCGGGGCCTCTTTCAGAGAGGGCCCAGACGGTTCCTCCCCGGGATGCCGGGTGCCCGGCTTGGGCGCCATCGCGGTTTCGGCCATGCTTTCGGAGCGATTCCCAAGGGCTTGCGGTTGTTCGGCGACGGCCTGCGGAGCTTTCGTGTTCTGCTTCCCCTCGACCGGGCGATAGCTTTCGACAGCTTCGTGTTCCGGGCTCGCAACACGGTGCTCGCGAATCATCCCGGCGACCGCCGGGCCTTGATCCTGCGCCGGTTGTTGGGGCGACGTGACAACCTGCCCGAACCGGGTGGTCTTGCCACCAACCCCGGGCATGTCCAAGACCTTTTCGACGCCGGGAGTCTGCGCGGAGCCGGGTGGATTGCTTGCGGTGTTCGGATCTGGATTTTCCTTGGCAACGGGAGCGCCCGATTGCGCAGGGGATGCCGAGCGCTCCGGCTGGACTGCCACATTCAGGGGCGTCGGGGCCGGACCGGACGGGTTGAAGGCACCAGCAAGTCGAGCCGCATCACGCGCCTGCCCCGGAACGGAATCGATCTGCATTTTTCCGGGTTGCGGAACCTCCGAGGCCGTCAAACCGCTGGCCGCAACCTTGTCTCCCATGCCTTGCTTTGCGCCGTCCGCCCCCTGATCGGCGCCAGCAAGCGGATCAACCGGCGCGGCGCGCACCCGGTCGGCACCGGCAGGAGTTGGCATGTCACCCACCCCACCCGCGACCGGCAGCTCGCCCTCTGGGCCTGATACCTGCATGTCGGGCCTTGAAAGGGGGTGGTCAGCGCCAAGCCCGGTCAGATCGACCTTGCCTTCAACCGCAACCTTTTCGGCCGAAGCGAATGGGTCCGGGGTCGCGCCGGTTTCAGCCTCCAGCAGTTCCTGGAACGCATGAACTGCGGGGCCGTCAGCCCCACCGTCGCGCCCGACTTCAGGGGCTGCACCGATTCTGGCGGGCATGATCAATTGGTTTTGGGCGGGTTCCATCGCAATCCAGACATTTTTTCGTTCCGGGTGAAGATGGACCAATTTCGTTACGGCATGTTTACCGTTTCCGGAAAATAATGGTGAAACTGAAAGGAAATCGAGAAACCCCATGAACAACGTCGGCATGATCAACCCGTCGCCACCCATCACCCAGAGCAGCAAGGACGCGAGAATATGGAAGGCCGCTCAGGCGCTTGAGGCATCCTTTCTGTCGGAAATGTTGAAGTCCGCCGGGTTCGGTGACGCCCGGTCGAGCTTTGGCGGAGGCATCGGCGAAGAGCAGTTCGGTTCATTCCTGCGCAATGCACAGGCCGAGCTCATGGTGCAGAAAGGCGGTGTCGGGTTGGCGCACTCCTTGTTCGAGGCCCTGAAGGAGCGAAGCGATGGCGATCCTGAAAGAGACTGACGCCATGCACCGTCTGGCCAGCGTTCTGGAATCCGAGCGGCGCGCCCTTCTGGGTGGCCGGTTCGACCTTCTTCAGCGACTGATGATCGAAAAGGAGCGTTCCATTCTGGCCTTCCGGCAGGTCGCGGATGCCGGCATGCTTGTGAAGCTGCATGATCAGTTGGAGCGAAACCAGAAATTGCTGCACGCTGCGGCTCAGGGAATACGCGCCGCGAAAGAGTCTGTTTCCAGGGTCGGGCGCGAAAAGACCTCGCTGGTGACCTATGACAAGTCCGGGGTGCGCGGCAATGTCATGCCGGGCCAGCCCAGTCACCAAAGCCGCGCCTGAGAGCCGCAATCAATGTCAAATGCGAGTCAAATGCGGCAGAAGATTCCGCCGGTGTTAGCCGCGCATTAGGATTTCGGCGCCAGCCTTGGTCATGCACCCGATCCGGGTGGCGCGGTTGGCCGCTTGGCGATTCTCCGCAGAGTCAGAAAGACACTCCATTGTTCGAACGAACAACCTGAAAACCGGCGCAAAATGCGCCCACCGAATAAAGGAAGTCCGATGTCCAGTATTCTGACCAACAAGAGCGCAATGGTTGCGCTGCAAACGCTCAAGATGATCAACTCCAACCTGTCGCAAACCCAGTCGGAGATTTCGACCGGCAAAAAGATTGCCTCGGCCAAAGACAACTCTTCGATCTGGGCCATTTCGAAAGTAATGGAATCCGACGTCAAGGGCTTCAAGGGAATTGCCGAAAGCCTTTCGCTTGGCGAATCGACGGTCGCAGTGGCACGGCAGGGTTCGGAAACGATCACCGGCCTGCTGACCGACATCAAGTCCAAGATCGTCGCGGCGCAGGAAGAAAATGTTGATCGCGCCAAGATTCAAACCGATATTTCCGCGCTTCGGGACCAGATCAACTCGGTTGTAAACGCGGCCCAGTTCAACGGTCTCAACCTGCTGAAGGGGACGGAAGACGTCAACATCCTGTCTTCGCTCGATCGGGCCCCTGACGGCTCGGTTTCGGCCAGCAATATCACCATCGCCCGACAGGACATGTCGACGACGGCGGGCGTCCTGGGGACAGGAACCGATCTGTCGGCAAACGCGACCCTCAGCGCAGCCACGGCAACAAACGCCGGCAACACGGCAACTGTCACCATCGCGACAGACGGTGACATGAGCGACAACACACTGTCAATTTCCATCGGGGGGGCATCGCTCAACTATTCGGTCGGTGATCTGTCCGGTGACCAGGATGCCGCAGCTTCGACCATATCGGGCGCAATCAACGCGCTTGGAATTGTCGGGGTAACTGCAAGCGTGTCCGCCAATGTCATCACCTTGACATCAACCCGGGCCTTTGAAGATGTTTCCCTCGCGGCAACCGGCGCGACGGCCTCGGCCAGTTCGATCGCCGAACGCGCCGAATCCCTGACATTCTCGGGGTCCGCCAATGTTGCCGAAGGCGACGGCTATCAGGTGACGGTGGGCAGCAACACCTTCACCTATGTCGCGGGCAAGGGTGAAACCTTTGAAGATGTGGCAAAGGGGCTCAAGGCAGCGGTCGATGGCGGCACGATCGCAGGCCTGTCGACCCAGGTTGCGCAGAACAGTTCGAACCAGTGGGTTCTGAAAATTGACAATGATGCTGGAACTTCGCAGTCGCTGGCCCGTGCCGGCGCGGCTGGCGGCACCGCTTCGGGTGGCCTTTTCGGGCTCGACTCGATCGACGTCACGACAAATGCCGGTGCAAACTCGGCGCTGTCCAATATCGAGAACCTGATCAACAACTCCATTGATGCAGCCGCCAATTTCGGTTCTGCGCAGGGCCGGATCGAGATTCAGTCGGAATTCATCGGGAAGCTGACAGACTCTCTGCGGGCCGGTATCGGATCAATGGTTGATGCGGACATGGAAGAAGCATCGGCGCGGTTGCAGGCCTTGCAGGTCCAGCAGCAGTTGGGCATCCAGTCGCTTTCTATCGCGAACCAGTCGCCGCAATCCATCCTCTCACTCTTCCGTTAACAGCAACGTTTCGGGGCATCGCTGACGGCGGTGCCCCGATTCACGAGCGCAGACGGTAACCATTGAATCAGGAAGGACATTTTGTGAACGCCACCCAACTCGCACAGAATGCATACTCATCACCAGCCGCC
Organism: Marinosulfonomonas sp.; assembly: GCA_026989405.1. Lineage (GTDB taxonomy): Bacteria > Pseudomonadota > Alphaproteobacteria > Rhodobacterales > Rhodobacteraceae > JAJRUE01. Next base: position 21,716 of record JALSJL010000019.1, read on the forward strand.
CCGATCAAAACCGCAAGGGGCGTCGAGCTTGACGCCTTTTCGAGGATCACAAGGCGAATTCTCGAAACCGCCACCAGCAAGAACCACGCCGGGCTGGTCAAGGCACTACATGAAAACAGACAATTGTGGACACTTCTGGCCGTCGATGTCGCCGATCAGAACAATGGCCTTCCCGAAGATCTGCGGGCCCGGATATTTTATCTGGCCGAGTTCACGCAGCTGCACACGTCGAAGGTTCTGGCCGGAACTGCCAGCGCGGACGCTTTGGTGGATATCAACCGCGCCATCATGAGCGGTCTGCGAAACCAGGGGGCAACGCAATGACCGGCCTGGTCCTGAAGCTTGGTCCGCGTGAACGCGTTCTGGTCAACGGCGCGGTGATCGAGAATGGCGATCGCAGAAGCCGGATTTCGATTGTCACACCAAATGCAAACATCTTGCGACTGCGCGATGCAATTCACCCGGAAGAGGTGAACACGCCGGTCCGTCGCGTTTGCTACATCGCTCAGTTGGTCCTTTCAGGTGATGCGGAACCCGATGAAGCCAAGCCGCAATTGTTGCGTGGAATTGAGCAACTGAGCCAGGTTCTGACTGACGTCGACAGCCGAAAATTGTTGACGAACGCGACAGACTCCGTGTTGAGCGCGCAGTTCTATCAGGCGCTGAAAACCCTGCGCGGCCTTCTGCCGCGTGAGGAGCGCCTGATGGCCACAGGTCTGACATGAGCCTCCAGCCGGTTCTGCCATTCGGTGGTGTTGCCGGCTGGTCCTTTCTGCAAAGAACGCGGGAAAGACAGTTGGAACTGGTCAATGCCTCGGGCCCTGCCCGCAGAGATACGGACCATTTCAGAGACAAGATTCAAGGTATCAATTCAGCGGAAGAGCTGGTGTCTGATCGCCGTCTTCTCCGGGTCGCGCTTGGTGCTTTCGGGTTGCAGGATGACATCGACAATCGCTACTTCGTTCGAAAGATCCTTGAAGGGGGCACGCTGGATCAGGGATCGCTTGCCAACAGATTGTCGGACAAGAGATACCTTGAATTTTCCAAGGCATTCGGCTTCGGCGATTTCGACACGCCCAATACCAAGCTGTCGGATTTCCCGGATAAAATCATAGCGGCCTTTCAGGCTCAGGAGTTTGAAAGGGGAATCGGCGAACAGGACGAAAACATGCGACTTGCCCTGGGAGCGGATCGCGAGTTGGGGACCATCCTTGCCAAGGACACCTCGGACGATGGGTATTGGTTTTTTGTAATGGGCACGCCGCCGTTGAGACGGGTCTTTGAGGTGGCCCTCGGGTTGCCATCTTCTCTTTCGCGCCTTGGGATCGACCAGCAGCTGGAAGTGTTTCGCGAGAAAGCAGAAGCTGTTTTCGGAAAGGGTGAGATCTCGCAATTCTCGGACCCGGAGAACCGCGAAGAACTTGTGCGCCGCTTCCTCGTTCGGGCTGAATCCGCCTCTTTTTCAGCAAGCCTTTCGCCGGGTGCGGCAGCTTTGACCCTTTTGAGCAATGCCGTCCCGTCCGGTGGACTATTCAGGTGACAATGATCCGGCCGGTCGGCTCTCCATATCGCCAGAATGCTCGAAACTGCCGGCTTCCGAATTGTCGGCCTCTCCTGTTCGGGGCAGCAAACAGGATTGGAGATCCGAAAAACTGGCGCCGATACCGCGATGCGCACTGCTTGCAATGAACTGGTCCAGTTTTGGCCAGGCATCGATCGCGTCGTCTATTTCCGGGTCTGTGCCGGAGGTATACAAACCAGCACGGATCATCATTTCGTTGTTTTCATAGGTTCCCAGCAGGGCACGCGCCCGCGATATCATCGCGTTTTCGGCGTCGGTTGCGGCATGTGGCAACGCGCGCGAAACCGACCGGAGAATATCAATTGCCGGAAACCGCCCTCGCTCGGCGATCTTGCGATCCAGCACCACATGACCGTCAAGGACGCCGCGTGTAATGTCCGCCACCGGTTCTTCCATGTCGGAACCCGCAACCAGAACGCTGAAAATCGCAGTGATATCCGCGCCGGCCCCGACACCCGGCCCCGCGCGCTCGCAAAGCTGCATGATAAGGTGGGCGACCGACGGCGGATAGCCGCGCAAGGAATTGCCCTCACCGGTCGCAAGGGCAATTTCACGGTGTGCCTCGGCAAAACGCGTAAGCGAGTCTGCCAGAAACAGGACCTGCCTGCCCTGGTCTCGGAAGTGCTCGGCAATTGACATGGCGGCCCAAGCGCACCGGCGTCTTACGAGCGCTGACTGGTCCGAGGTCGCAGCAACAACCACTGCGCGTTTCATCCCGATCGGACCCAGTATGCGCTCGACAAACTCGCGAACCTCCCGCCCGCGCTCGCCAATCATGGCCACAACGACCACGTCGGTCTGAAGCCCGATCGCCAGTTTGCCCAAGAGCGTCGATTTCCCGACGCCAGACCCGGAGAACAACCCGATGCGTTGGCCCCGCACGATCGGAAGCATCGTGTTGAACACCGACAACCCGGTTTCCAACCTCCCACCCAGCCCGCGCCTGTCGGCCGGGTTGATCGACAGACCCTGCAACGGACGAGGAACCGGGCCGGCAAGCAGCGGAGGGCCGGAAAGGGCCTTTCCGAAAGGGTCAACAATTCGCCCGATCCAGCTTTCATGCGGCGCTATCCGGTCTTCACCCAACAGAGCCACCCGATCACCGACCCGCAGCCCGGACAGTGCACCATCCGGGAAGGCCGTCACGACATCGAGGTCTAGGTGCGTAACCTCGGCCAGAATGCACGAATTGGCCGCACCGTAGATTTCAACCAGATCACCAAGCGCTGCGACATCCGACAGGCCGGATATGTTGACAACCCCATGGCGAATATCGGCAATGCGTCCGATGCGCCTTACCGTTTTCAATACTTCAATTTCCGATTGCAGCGCCTCAAGTCCGATTTCCGCCATTGGCCTCTCCTGTTTGTTGAAACTGTTTTTAAAGGAATCAGGGTTAAGCCTTAGTTGAAGACGGTCCAGGGAGAAGCCCGGGTGTTAGACAAGATAGAGTTATTTCAGAAGGCCTTCGGGCTGGCGCGACATGCAGCTTCGCGCCAAGCCATAGCCGCGCGCAATGTCGCAAATGCGGACACGCCGGGCTACAAGGCCAAGGATCTTGCGCCGTTTGCTCAGACATATCGGTCGGGGATGCTTGATCCCGGCCTGAAAACCAGCCGCAGCCGCCATATCCAGATAGAGCCGACCGAGGGCCCGATTTCGCGCGCCCTGCCGGACGACGGAGCGGTTTCGCCCAATGGAAACTCGGTTTCTCTGGAAACGGAAATGGTCCGGGCCACCGATATCAGAAAGCAGCATGAGCTGGCCTTGTCGGTCTATTCGACCTCGCTGAACATCCTGCGCACCAGCCTTGGCCGAAAGTGAATGGGGAATTCGGGATATGAATGAACTTGCAAATACGCTTGCGGTTTCTGCCAGCGGCATGAAGGCACAAGCCGGCAGACTTCGGTTTCTTTCCGAAAATATCGCGAACGCCGACACCCCGGGGTATCGGCGCAAGACAGCAACCTTCGATCAGGACATGCAGGCCGGACAAGCAACCGGCCAGGTCACGACCGGGCCGGTCGTGCTTGATCAGCAGCCCCTTGCGCGGATCTATTCGCCGGGCCACCCGCTGGCAGATGAAAACGGCTATTACGACGGCTCGAATGTTGATCTGATAGTCGAAATTGCGGACGCGCGCGAAGCGCAACGCAGCTATGAGGCGAACCTCAAAATGTTCGAGCAGGCCCGGCAAATGTCGCAAAGCCTGCTCCAGCTACTTCGCAGATAGAGGAGACCAGAATGGACTTACGTTCCTCAGTTGCCGCACAACAATATGCAGCGACCCGCCCGGCAACGGCAGCAAAGCAGGCGCCGGGCGGAATGGGCGGCCTTGAAAAGGCTGCCCAGGATTTTGCGCAAACCCTGCAGAAGGGCGAAGAAACCGCCCTGTCTGCCATGGCTGGTGGCGCTGACGCGCATTCCCTGGTGCAGGCCCTTGCGCAAACCGAGCTTGCGGTAGAAACCGCGGTCACCGTTCGGGACAAGGTCGTCGAAGCATACCAGGAAATACTTCGGATGCCGGTCTGAGCCATGGATGAAATCGTATTCTTTGACACGATGCGGCAGGCTCTCTGGATCGCTGTGGTGATTTCCATGCCGATCCTTGTTGCGGCCCTTGTCGTCGGCGTTGCGGTCGGCCTGTTTCAGGCCTTGACCTCGGTTCAGGAAATGACGCTGACCTTCGTGCCCAAACTTGCCGCAATTCTTGTCGTGTTCTGGGCAAGCATGGGCTTCATGACCCAGCAACTCACTGGTTTTTTCGCAACGCGAATAGTTCCCTTGATCGCGGGGATCTGAGCCATGGACAACGCAAATTATGTTACTCTGACGCGGCAATCCGGCCTGTTGCGCGAAATGCAAGCGGTGGCCAACAATATTGCGAATATCGCAACGACCGGTTTCCGAAAAGAAGGGCTGGTCTTTTCCGAATTTGTTCAAAGCACGGGCGCTGATACTGCTTCGTTGTCGATGGCTCTGGGCGATGTGCGCGCCACATTCCAAACCCAGGGAAGCCTCAGTCGAACCGGTGCAACCTTCGATCTTGCAATCGAGGGCGAAGGTTTTTTTGTGGTCTCCACACCCGAAGGCGATCAGTTGACCCGCGCCGGCAGTTTCACACCCGACGCCGAAGGGTTGCTGGCAACACCCGACGGATACCACCTGCAAGGCTCGGGCGGCGCGCCGATCTTCATTCCACCAGATGCCGGAAGCGTCAAAATCGCAGCGGATGGAACCCTTTCGGTCGGCGACGTGCCAATTGCAAAAATCGGCATATTTCGTCCCGACAACCCACTGGAAATCGAGCGGAAACAGGGTGTACGGTTCGCCGTTCAGGGCCCGATCTCACCTGTTGAAAACAGCGTGATCCTGCAGGGGTTTCTGGAAGATTCCAACGTCAACCCCGTCGCCGAGATCGCTCGAATGATCGAGGTTCAGAGAGCGTATGAACTCGGGCAGGCATTTCTCGACAAGGAAGATGAGCGTATCCGCTCAGTCCTTCAAACGCTCGGAAAATAGGAGAGTAACATGCGTGCCCTGAAAATTGCGGCAACCGGAATGAGCGCCCAGCAGCTCAGGGTCGAGGTCATCTCGAACAACCTCGCCAACATGAATACGACCGGCTACAACCCGCGCCGTGCCGAGTTTTCGGATTTGCACTACCAGCAGATGTCACGCGCCGGCTCCATCAACGCGGCCGACGGAACGGTCTTGCCGACGGGCGTTCAGCTTGGTCTCGGCGTGCGGGCCGCATCGGTAACCGTGAATGTGTCCCAGGGTTCGCTCAGCGAAACCAACGGGGATCTGGATTTCGCCATCGAGGGGCCCGGTTACTTTGAGGTTACTCTGCCATCGGGGCGGGCCGCCTATACGCGCGACGGGTCACTGAAACGCTCCGGCGACGGGTTGATCGTGACATCCGACGGGCATGCGGTCGTGCCGGAGATTGTCATACCGGCCGATGCGAGAAGCATATCGGTGAATGCGGAGGGTGAAGTATTTGCCTACTTCAACGACCGTGTCGAAGCAGAGCTTTTGGGCCAGTTTTCACTTGCTGGGTTTTCAAACGAAAAGGGGTTGGAAGCAATCGGCGGGAACCTGTTTCTCGAGACTGCGGCCTCGGGGTCGGCACTGGTCGGATCGCCTGGCGAAAACGGGCTGGGCACTTTGCGTCACGGATATCTTGAAGACTCATCGGTCGATGCCGTGCGCGAGGTGACCGAACTGATCGAAGCCCAGCGCGGCTATGAGCTGAACGCCAAGGTCATCACCGCCGCCGATCAGATGCTGGCCGCCACCACGCAAGTCCGCTGACATGAAACTTGTCCTGTCGATCACCGCAGTTCTTTTTGCCGGCGCACTGAGCGCCCAGGCCGAGGTGGTCGTTGCCTCCCGGACACTGAAAAGCCGGGCAATCCTGCAGCCAGACGATCTGGAATTGCGCGAGGGCAGCGACGCGGGGGCGTTCTCGGATATTGCGGATATTGTCGGGTTGGAAGCGCGCGTCGTGCTATACCAGGGACGCCCGATCACACGAGGCGACGTCGGACCGCCTGCATTGATCGAACGAAATCAGTTGATCACCGTCATCTTCAAACGGGGCGGGTTGACGATCTCGGCTGAAGCCAGATCGCTTGGTCGTGCAGCCGTCGGAGAACGCTTGCGAGTCATGAATACCGCATCGCGAAAAACCGTCACCGGAACGGTCACACCCGATGGGGATGTGATTGTCGGTGACGTGCAGCCCCCCGCCTCAAACTAGGATCTGGAATGCGAACTCTTCCCTTTTTGATATTGCTCTTGTCGGCATGCTCCGGCCTGAAAAACGCAATTGAGCCACCAAACCTGACACCGGCTTCGCAAGGTGCGGAAATGCAGGCCATGGTATCGCCGGGACAAGTCGGCCAGGTCGACCGCAGGTCAGTCATGGACGCAGCCTCGCTCTGGAGTTCCGGGCGCCAGTCGCTGCTGGGCGATCGGCGGGCCGTGGTGCGCGGCGATATCCTGACCGTTACGATCGAAATTGACGACAAGGCCGAATTTTCAAATTCGTCAACCCGCAAGCGGGCCGGCTCGGACTCGCTGGCAATCCCTTCCCTCCTCGGACTGCCACAACGGATTGCGCCGATCCTGCCGGAAGGCGCGACACTGGACCCCGCGGTTTCGACCTCTTCATCGAGCACATCAAGCGGCGACGGATCCGTGCGCCGAAAGGAAAAACTGACATTGCGGGTGGCCGCCACGATTATCGATGTGCTGCCCAACGGGGTGCTTTATATTGAAGGGTCGCAGGAAGTCCGCGTCAACTTCGAAATCCGCGAGCTGCTCGTTGCCGGCTACATCCGGCCGGAAGACATATCGCGGCAAAATGAAATTACCTACGACAAGATCGCGTCTGCCCGGATATCGTATGGGGGCAGAGGGTCGATTTCCGATGCGCAGCAACCCCGATACGGGCAGCGTTTTCTTGACAAGATACTGCCGTTCTAGGGGTTCAAATGGGCAAGATTCTTCCAATAATCATAGCTGTGGCCGGGCTGGGAAGCGGGCTTGGCGCCGGCATGGCCTTGCGCCCTGAACCGGCGGCCACGGCCGATGTTACGGGTGACTGCAGTGGTCAGCCTGCCGAAATTTCTGCATCCGCGGATGCGGAAATGTCAGAGTCCGATGAAGGCCAGACCCGCAATTATGTCAAACTGAACAATCAGTTCGTTGTCCCGGTGGTCAATGAAGGACGCGTTTCGGCGTTGGTCGTGATGTCCTTGAGTCTTGAGCTTTCTTCCGGCGGACCCGAGCAGGTGTTCAAACTGGAGCCGAAGATAAGAGACGCATTCCTGCAAGTTCTGTTTGATCACGCCAACATCGGCGGTTTTGACGGAGAGTTCACAAACAGCCGCAATATGGACCTGCTGCGGCGGTCTCTGCTCGATGTTGCAAAAAAGGTTCTTGGCCCGACGGTGGTGAACGTGCTGATCGTTGACGTCGTGCGGCAAGACACCTGAAAACCTGCTGGCGCCCGGTCTATCGGCGATTGCCTTGCAAATTGCAGCCGGCCACTGTTTTTTCGAATGCATCAAAACGACCAAGGGCAACGGCGGCCTGTTTCTTTTGGGTTTCCACCCTGGCTTCCGCCAACAGTATGTCGCGCCTGATCTCTGATCGTTTCTGGTCGATCCATCTTAGATACAAGGCTTCACTGGCCAGCCCTTGTGCCGAAGTTTCCGGCCTTGGGTTTTCATTTGCGCCACAAGTGGCTCGCTTGTTTGACCAATGGGCAAGTTCTTTGCAGTGCAGCTCGCGTTCCGCGGCAGCCGCAGAGACTTTCGCGATTTCGACGTCGCGCACCATCGCCAGAAGTTCAAGAAGTTCCCTTTCGCGCGAACCCGTCATTGCGCCGTCCAATTCTTCGATTTCCGCCCCATTTCTTCAGCAAAACGGATCGCCGCAGCAACAGCCTTGAAATGCTCCGGCCAAATTTCCTGGCCGATGTCGACCATCGCAAACAGCGAGCGCGCGGTGGGTGGGTCTCGTTGAATGGGAACCCCGTTGCGCGCCGCAACTTCACGGATTACCGCTGCGATTTCATCGACTCCCTTGGCCACGCAGACCGGGGCCGAGCCAGGAGCTCGGCTCCATTTCAGGGCAACGGCATAGTGGCTCGGATTAACGATTATTACATCCGCATTCGGAATATCGGCCAGCATCTGATTCAAGGCGATTTCCTGGCCACGCTGGCGACGTTGCTGTTTCATGTGTGGATCCCCCTCCATCTGCTTGGCTTCGTCGACCATTTCCTTTCGGCTCATCATGTTGGTTCGGCGGTGCTCGGCGCGCTGCCAAAGAAAGTCCACGGCACTGATTGCAAGGGCAATGCAAAAGACCAGCAGGACGAAAGTCAGTGCCGTATCAGTCATGTATGCTGTCGCGATTTCTGCGGGATAGAGAGTGGTTCCCACGATTTCAGAGACCTTGCTTGAAAGAAAAACGCCCAAGACGATGGAAAACACCAACAGCTTGGAAAAACTCTTGAGAAATTCAAACAACCCTTTGCGTCCAAACTTGTTTTTGGCGTTTGCGATCAGGGATATTCTGTTCAGCTTTGGCTTGACCTTGGACGGAACGACCACAAAGGAGCGTTGCGCCAGAATGGCCACGAGAACAGCCACGGCGGGCCCGAGAAAAAATGGCGAAACCGTCAGTCCAGCCGACCCCGCCAGTGTTCCGATTGCCGTGGAATGCCCCCCGGAAAACAGATCCTTCGATATTTCAGGTGCCTGGGCCAGTGTCCTTTCAAGGATCGCGCCAACCGTTTGCAACGCTTCCGCACCACCCCAGATTGCCACCAGAACAAAGCCGCCATAGCCCGCCGCCGTATTCAAGTCCGTCGAACGCGGAATATCACCCTTCTTTCGCGCGTCATCCAGTTTCTTCTGGGACGCCTCATACGGCTTTTCGCCATTCTGGTCCTGCTCACTCATGGGCCGGACCCCAGGCCGGCCGCAAGCGCCGCCGTGAGAGCTGCGCTCCAGGCCGCAAGCATGACTGGCGATGCCAGAAACAGCAGAGCGAGCCCACCGGCAGTAACAGCCGGCGCCCCGACGAAAGAAACCATGAGCTGCGGCATGGCGCGGTTGATCGCACCAAGCGCAATGTTGTAAATCAGCGATGCAATGGCAAAAGGCGCCGCCAAAGAGAACGCCAGGCGGAACGACTTCTGTATCTCTTCCGCGCCCCACTGCGCCAGCATTCCGGCATTTCCCAGGCTGCCCAGGTCAAACACCTGGTATGAAAAGACAAGGTATTCGACAAAAACCACATGGATCTTCATGGTCACCATCAAAGCCAGGCCGGCGACCACAAGCAAATTTCCAAATGCCGGCTGCGGCTCGACACTCGCACCGGCAAAAGCCTGCGAAAGCGAGGTGGATTGGGCCGCGATGGCTCCGGCGACCTGCAAGGCGATGACAAACAGCCGGAGATACAGACCAACGACCAGGCCAATGCCGACTTCGGATGCGAACAGCACGATGCGGGACGAAGTCTGCACATCGGGCAGAGAAAACCGACCCTCTACAGCTGGTGCGACCACGACCGTAAGGGCCAGGGTCAGAGCCAACTTGACGCGAACCGGAACCGAGCTTTCCCCGAGAACCGGCAACAAGGCCATGGCTGCGCCTATTCGTATGAACACCCAGAAGGCCACCGCGATCTGGTGTTCTGCCAGCCCCAGAAGTTCGGCCAGACTTCCCGTCATGCGGGCACCAGGCCGACCAGTGCCGGTTTCGCTTCTGTCCCGATTTCCTCGTAGGACAGCACCGGGTTCTGAACGCCTTTGGCCACCAGGACCGTCCGCAGATATCTTCGGCGCTTGGTGCTGGTCACCAAAGCAGGGTGGGTGCCCGCTTCGGCAGCCGTGGAAATTCGCTCTGTGATCAGATCGGCCAACCGGTTGAAATCCTGCGGTGGCAAGGCAACCTGTGACCCGGCGGAACCATCGAGCTGATACTGTTCGAAGCGGTCTTCCCATTCAGGCGAAAGTTGAATGAGCGGCAGGGTCCCATCGGGGCGTTTCAACTCGGACACCAACTGGAACCCGAGCCGCTGGCGCACATGTTCGCAAATCGATTCAGCCGTTGCATGCACGGTGCGTGCTTCGGAAATGGCTTCAAGGATCAGCGGCAGGTTGCGAATTGACACTCTCTCATCCAGGAGCAGTCTCAATACAGCAAGCAGCGTATCCAATGGAACCTTGTCGGGAATGAGCTCGTCAAAAATCTGTTTGTTGGCTTCAGCGCGCGACGTCTCTGTCAGCCTGGTCATTTCATCCAGCAAGCGCCGTAGTGACCGAAGGCCCAACAGTCGCGACAGGTTGTTCTTGATCACTTCCAGAAGATGCGTGGCCAAGACCTCTGCCGGGTTGACCAGCGTCGCTCCCGCCATCTCGGCCTGCTCTCTGTCCTGCTCGGACAACCATCGCGCCGGAGCCCCGTAAACCGGTTCATCAACATCTCGGCCCGCCGGCAGGCCATGGGCATCATCGGAAATCAGGGCCAGAACGCCATCGCTTTCCAATGTGTCTCTCGCTTGTTCAACGCCTTGGATTCGGATGACATACTCACCTGTTTTCAGCGCAGCATTGTCGGTCAGCCGAATTTCCGGAATGATCAGGCCGAAATGCGCGGCAACATGCCGGCGAATATTGTCGACCCGCGCCTCCAGCCCCACGGTTGGATCAAGAACCAGAGACACAAGATCCGGCGAAAACTCAATGTGAATATCATCCAGATCCAGAATGTCGCCAAGCGAGGTCGGCACTTGTGGGACTGGGTCGGTTGACTGTTCGACCCTGGCGGTTTTCTGGCGCTCGTTCACCCGCATGACGGCCCAGGCGCTCAGGCCCAGCACCACCGCTCCGGACAGGAACGGAACAAACGGCAGCCCGGGCACAAGGGCGAACAGCCCCATGAGAAAGGCAACCGTATAAAGTGCCGGCGGATAGCGCCCGAGTTGCTCAAAGAACGCTACATCAGTTGACCCGGAGGTTCCGCCGCGCGCCAGAAGCAAAGCCGAGGCGATGGATATGATCACAGCCGGAATTTGCGAAACCAGACCATCCCCCACGGTGAGGATCGCGTAGGTCTCAAATGCCTTTCCCACGGGCATCCCGTGCACCGCCACGCCGATAATGAGGCCCATGAACATGTTGAGCAACGTGATCAGCAACCCGGCAACGGCGTCGCCCTTGACGAATTTGGAAGCGCCATCCAGTGATCCGAAGAAAGTCGTCTCTGCCTGGTCGCGTTCGCGGCGGACCTTGGCTTCTGCATGATCGATCGCGCCGGCCGACATGTCGCTGTCAATGGCCAGCTGCTTGCCGGGCATCGCATCGAGCGCAAAGCGAGCCCCGACTTCGGCCATACGTGCCGCGCCCTTGGTAATCACCATGAAGTTGACGATCAAAAGGACGCCAAACACCACCAGGCCCATGAAGACATTGCCGCCCATCACAAACTGGGCAAACCCTTCGATGACTTTTCCCGCAGCCCCCGTGCCATTGTGGCCTTCGCCGATAATGAGTTTGGTGGAAGAAACATTCAGCGACAATCGCAGCATCAATGAAGCCAGGAGAATGGTCGGAAAGGCCGAAAAATCAAGTGGCCGCTCGATGAACAGTGTCACGGTGAACATC
>JALSJL010000020.1 GCA_026989405.1 Marinosulfonomonas sp.
CCGGAGGCTCGGGCCCGCAGGGCACGAAACCCGCATGACCCCGCTGAAAGCCGCCAACCTCGCGCTTCTGCTGCTGTTCCCGGTCTCATGGTTCGCGCCGCTTCTGCGCGCGGGGTTTCTGCCCCTGTTTTCGCTCAATGAAATCTCGATCGTATCGGGGCTGCAATCGCTATGGCAGGTCGACGTGGTGCTGGCATTGCTGGTGACCTTTCTGGCGGTATTTGCCCCCTATGCCAAAACCATCGGGTTGGCGCTGATCCATTTCGGCCTGCTCGACACACGGGTCTTGCCGGCGCTGAAACTGCTCGGACGGTTGGCAATGGCCGATGTGTTCCTGGTCGCGCTGTACATCGTTGTGATCAAGGGAATTGGCGTCGGGCGCATTGAAACCGCCTGGGGGCTGTATCTGTTCACCGGCTGCGTGCTGGCATCCATTGCCATCTCGCTGTCAACCGGGCGACTGCGCTGACCAGGAACGCCGCAGGCCATCGGTGCATGCCGGCCCGAACTCCGCTTGGCCTTGGCGCCCGGCTTCGCTAGAAGAGCCACATGGCAAGAGCAGAAAATTTCACCTGTACCGCATGCGGCGCGGCCCATTCCAAATGGTCGGGACGATGCGACGCTTGTGGCGAATGGAACTCGATTGTCGAAGAAAAGCCGCTGTCCGCCGGTCCGGCACGAAAATCGCTCGGCGCCCGGCGCGGCGCTCTGGTCGAATTGTCGGACCTGAGCACCGAAGAACAGCCGCCGCCGCGCACCGCTTGCGGGATCAGTGAACTTGACCGCGTTCTGGGCGGCGGCCTTGTCCCGGCGTCGGCGATCCTGCTTGGCGGCGATCCGGGCATCGGGAAATCCACGCTGTTGTTGCAGGCCACCGCCAGTTTCGCGCGGGCCGGGCTGAAAGCGGTCTATGTCTCGGGCGAGGAATCGCGCGCCCAGATCAGGATGCGCGCACAACGGCTGGGGCTGGCCGATGCCCCGGTCAGCCTTGCCGCCGAAACCAACCTGCGCAACATCCTGACGATGCTGGAAGCCGAAAAACCCGACCTTGTGGTCATCGATTCGATCCAGACCATGTGGGCCGACAATGTCGAAAGCGCGCCCGGCAGCGTCAGCCAGGTGCGCGCGGCAGCCCATGAACTGACGGCCTTTGCCAAACGGCACGGCCTTTCCGTCGTGCTGGTCGGACATGTGACCAAGGAAGGCCAGATCGCCGGGCCTCGGGTGATCGAACACATGGTCGACACCGTGCTCTATTTCGAAGGCGAGCGGGGCCACCATTTCCGCATCCTGCGCGCCGTGAAAAACCGGTTTGGCCCGGCCGACGAGATCGGCGTTTTCGAAATGACCGGCAAGGGGCTGGCCGAGGTGCTGAACCCGTCAGCGCTGTTTCTGAGCGAACGCGACGAGCCGGCGCCGGGTTCGGTGGTGTTTGCCGGGATCGAGGGCACCCGCCCCGTGCTGGTCGAGTTTCAGGCGCTGGTTGCCCCGACCCCGCAAAGCCAGCCACGCCGCTCTGTCGTGGGCTGGGATGGCGCGCGGCTGTCGATGATCCTTGCGGTGCTCGAGGCGCGTTGCGCCATCCCGTTTTCCGGCCTCGACGTCTACCTGAATGTTGCCGGCGGGCTGAAAGTGCGCGAACCTGCGGCCGATCTGGCTGTTGCGGCGGCGCTACTTTCGGCCAGAGAAGACGTGGCCTTGCCCGCGGACACTGTGGTTTTTGGCGAAATCAGTCTATCAGGAGCCCTGCGCAGCGTCGCCCAGACAGCAAATCGCCTTAAAGAAGCCAGAAAGTTGGGTTTTAGCAAGGCGATCGCCCCGGCGAACAGCAAGATGAGTTCGGGCGACGGGAATGGTGTGCGGCAGATGCCGGACCTGACGAGCTTTGTAGGTGAGATATTCGGCGCGGGCTAACACGCGCGAAGGAGAGATGAGAGCAATGGAAGGTTTCACGATCATAGACGGTGTGGTGGCCCTGGTCATCATCATCTCGGCGATTCTGGCCTATTCGCGCGGGTTCGTGCGCGAGGCGTTGTCAATCGGCGGCTGGATTGCGGCGGCCGTTGTCGCCTTCTTTTTCGCGCCCAAAGCCGAGCCGCTGGTGCGCGAAATCCCCGTTCTGAAAGATTTTCTGGGCGACAGTTGCGAATTGTCCATGATCGCGGCCTTTGCCGGCGTCTTCGCTCTGGCACTTGTGGTGGTGTCGATCTTCACGCCACTGTTTTCCTCTGCCGTTCGGCGCTCGGCCATCGGCGGGCTGGATCAGGGGCTTGGCTTTCTGTTTGGCGTCCTGCGCGGGCTGGTTCTTGTGGCGATTGCGCTTGTGGTCTACGACCGCGTCATTCTCGAAGACAGCTATCCCATGGTCGATGACAGCCGGACCGCCAAGATATTTGCCCGCGCCCAGGATAGCCTGAACGACGCAATCCCCGAGGATGCGCCCGGCTGGATCGTCAAGCAATACGAAAAACTGGTCGGCTCCTGCGGTGCGCAGGCCGAGTAACGGCCTCAACCCGACCGCAGCCCCGGGCATGATCCGCCCTTTTGGCGGCCGGGCCCGCGTTGCAGCCGGCCCGACCCCGGACCGGGTCAGTTTCCGACCATCCACTTGCCGTCGGGCCAGAACTCGTTGAACGAAAATGCAAACATGATGTCATGCGGCACGTCCCGCCCTTGCGCATCGCGCACCCGGATCGTGCCCACATCGCGCCCCTTGGAAATGCGCCGCGTGTCAAGCGCCGAGGCCTGCCCCGCCGTCCAGGTGATGGTCAGCCCGTCTTCGGTCAGTTCACCCGCCTGGCGCAGGCGTTCCAGCGGCCAGGCCTTGTCGCCCACCCGCAGGATGCGCGCAAGCGCCGGAATGTCGTGCGGCGGGTCTTCTCCGTTGTAAAGGAACGGGCGGCGGGCACTGTCGTAGCCGACATAGGGGTTGGTGCCGTAGGTGCGGTTCCAGTCGGGCTCGGCCATGACAAGCCCGTCGGGGTTGCGGGTCGCGAATTCGCTGTAGCTTTCCTGCCATGCGGGGATCTGCTTCAGTTCGGCCCCTGTCATGTCCCCGACGATTGCCTCACCCGTGGCCTGCTGCCACCAGCTTTCGGTCTCGCGGTCATACATGATCAGGTTCGAGCCGCGCAGCTTGCCCGATACCCCGAAGCTTAGCGTCTTGCCGTCAACGCGACGGTCAAACACCGGAACCGAATTGCACAGCGGGCAATAGGTCACCGCGAAGGGCAGCCCGCCGGCCTCGTCATTGACGATCTCGTGCCACACCAGATAGCGCAGCGGATAGCTGCGCGCCGGTTGGCCGTCGACTTCGACGGTCACCACCGGCTCGCGGTCGGCAATGTCCTGGCTGTCTGCGACCGTGATGAATTTCGGCGCGTCAATGGCCGGAATACCATCGCGCGGCGGGCCGCCGCCGCGGATATCGCCCCAGTTCTCCACCGTGGTCTTTTCGAAATTCGTGTTCGGCCATTCGCTCGTCCAGAACGTGGGCTGGGCAATCGCCGCACCCCCGGCCATCACGGCCGCAAATACCAGGCCCCGAAACAGTTCTGTCATGATCAACACCTCCTGCCAGTCATGCTGGCAGAGGCGGCTTTCATATCCTAGCCCCGATCACGCAGGGTTGAGAACAATCTACTCGACCACCCGCACCGACTTCATCACGTCGGGCGTGCCGACAACGGCCCCATTCGGCCCCGTCCCGCGCTTGATGGCGTCAAGCACATCCATGCCCTCGACCACCTGCCCGACCACGGTATATTGCCCGTTCAGGTTGGGCGCCGGCGCGAACATGATGAAGAACTGGCTGTTGGCGCTGTCCGGGCTTGCCGAACGCGCCATGCCGACGATACCGCGCTGAAAGGGGATGTCAGACGCTTCCAGCGGCAGATCCGGCAGGTCGGAACCGCCACGCCCGGCCTGGGCAAGATCGCCATCGGCCCGGCCGTATTTCACGTCGCCCGTCTGCGCCATGAACCCGTCAATCACCCGATGAAACACCACCCCGTCATAGGCCCCGGAGGCCGCAAGCTCCTTGAGCCGCCTGGCGTGCTCGGGCGCAATATCCTCAAACAGCTTGACGACGATCTTGCCGTTGGCCTCGCCTTCAACCTCGATTTCGAGCCTGGAGCCGGGTGTCTCGATGATTTCGGCCACCGGGTCGGGGCGGCTTTGCGAATACCAATACGCCCCGAGGACGGCGACCCCAAGAATGAAGACCGCGCCGAAAATCAGGTCGGTGCTACGCATCGGCCGCGACTTTGGCGCTGATGATCCGGTCCGGGTTCATCGGCGGCTCGCCGCGGGCGATCTTGTCGACATGCTCCATGCCATCGATCACGCGCCCGTAGACGGTATACTGCCCGTTCAGAAAGTGGTTGTCCGAGAAGTTGATGAAAAACTGGCTGTTGGCACTGTTGGGGTCCTGCGAGCGCGCCGCACCGATCGTGCCGCGATCATGCGGCAGCTTGGAAAACTCGGCCGGCACATTCGGCAGATCGGAGCCCCCGGTGCCCGCCATGCGCAGGTTGAAATCCTTTTCCGCATTGCCATGAGCCACGTCGCCGGTCTGGGCCATGAACCCGTCAATCACCCGGTGAAAGACGACATTGTCATAGGCCCCCGAACGCACGAGCTCTTTCATGCGTTCGACATGTTTTGGCGCAACGTCGGGCAAAAGCTCAATGACGACCGGGCCGTCCTTCAATTCCAGGATTATCGTGTTTTCGGGGTCTTTGATCTCGGCCATCTGGCTGCTCCTTCACCTTGGGTTGCGCGCAACCTAGGCGTTGCCGGCGGAAAGGAAAAGGGGCGATCTTGCCGCGCCAGAACGTCAACAATGGCACGGCTGACCACCGATCGACGCCATATGCGCGCCGTTAGCGCAACCGTGATTGCGCCGGACGGCCGCTCTGATACATCCACCGACAGTCATTCCAAAAACGGAGTTTACCGATGAGAGCGACCCGCGCAGTCCAGAAAATTCTCGCGAATTATGAGGGCGAGACCCCCGGCGTCAAGGCCAACCTGTGTCGGATGCTGATGCACGGCAAGCTTGGTGGAACCGGCAAGATGATCATCCTGCCGGTCGATCAGGGCTTTGAGCACGGACCGGCACGTTCCTTCGCCCCGAACCCGGCCGGCTACGATCCGCATTATCACTACCAACTGGCAATCGACGCCGGGCTGAACGCCTTTGCGGCGCCGCTTGGCCTGCTCGAAGCCGGGGCTGACACCTATGCCGGGCAGATCCCGACCATCCTGAAAGTGAACAGCGCCAACTCGCTTATCCCGTCAGACGCGCCCAAGGACCAGGCCGTCACGGCCTCGGTTGACGATGCCCTGCGCATCGGGGCCGGTGCCATCGGCTTCACGATCTACCCCGGCTCGTCCGCCGGCAATGCCATGTTCGAGGAGATCGCCGAGATGCGGCGCGAAGCGGCGGCCAAGGGGATTGCGACCGTCATCTGGTCTTACCCGCGCGGCGAAGCGCTGGACAAGGACGGCGAAACCGCCGTCGACATCGCCGCCTATGCCGCCCAGATCGCCGCGCTGCTTGGTGCCCATGTGATCAAGATCAAACTGTCCACCGACCATCTGTCCCTGGCCGAAGCCAGAAAGGTCTATGAGGCCGAGAACATCGACATCAAGACGCAGGCCGCACGGGTGCGCAACTGCATGGACGCGGCATTTGCAGGACGGCGCATTGTCGTCTTCTCGGGTGGCGCGAAAAAGGGGGCCGACAGCGTCTACGATGATGCCCGCGCCATTCGCGACGGTGGCGGCAACGGCTCGATCATCGGACGCAACTCGTTTCAGCGCGAACGCGCCGACGCGCTGGCGATGCTGTCGAAACTGGTTGAAATATACAAGGGCAAGGCCTGATCTGACCGGCCCCGTTTTCTTTTGCAGAGAACGGGGCGACATCTTTCGCCGATGTCGCCGACCGGCCTCTGCGACCGTCATATCCGGGCGATCAGGGCCTCGGTGTCCAGCCCCGAAACGGCCCCGGCGACATGCCCGCGCTCACCGGCGATCCGGGTTGCGACATAGGCATCCGAAACCGCGGCCGGCGCGCCTCGGATCAAGACCGAAGCGGTCAGCAACAGCGCCAGACGCTCTGCAAACCACCGCGCCTCGGCTTCATCCGGCAAGGCCGGCCATCGTTCGAAATGCGCTTTCAGCGCCGCGTCATAGCGCCGATCAGCACCCTTCGCAGCCTGCAATTGCGCCCGCAACGCGGTGGCTGCGGCCGGGTCAGTCGCCAGGGTGCGCAGGATGTCCAGGCAGATCACGTTTCCCGACCCCTCCCAGATCGAGTTCAGCGGGCTTTCGCGAAACAGCATCGGCAAGGGCGTATCCTCGACATACCCCATGCCACCCAGCACCTCCATCGCTTCATAGACCACGTTGGGGCAGCGCTTGTTCGACATGAATTTCGCCAGCGCCACCGAAATCCGGGCCAGGGCGCGGTCTTCCTTGCCGGTTCCGTCGAACAAGCGCTGCCCCAACGT
>JALSJL010000021.1 GCA_026989405.1 Marinosulfonomonas sp.
GGGCCATGGACGCCAGGTCGATCATTGCGAGGTTGCGCGACAAGGAGCCGCTGTCAAAGGAGGAGCTTGGCTGGTTTGCCGCCGGGCTGGCTGATGGTCAAGTGTCAGACGCCCAGGCTGGTGCTTTCGCCATGGCCGCCCTTTTGAACGGAATGACGACGCCCGAACGCGTAGCCCTGACGTTGTCGATGCGTGACAGCGGCGATGTCATGCACTGGGACCTTCCCGGGGCAGTGATCGACAAGCATTCCACCGGGGGGGTTGGTGACAGTGTGTCGCTCTTGCTGGCTCCGGCGCTGGCGGTTCTGGGTGCATATGTCCCGATGGTGTCCGGGCGCGGGCTTGGGCACACCGGCGGCACGCTGGACAAGCTCGAGTCCATTCCGGGTCTGAAAACCGAAGTCAGCCAGGACCGGTTTCGCGAGATTGTTGAAAATACCGGGCTGGCGATCGTGTCGGCCACTGAAAATATCGCTCCGGCAGACAAAAGGCTGTATGCGATACGGGACGTGACGGCGACGGTGGAGAGCATTGACCTGATCACGGCGTCGATCCTGTCCAAGAAGCTGGCCGCCGGGTTGGAGGCACTGGTCCTTGATGTGAAGGTGGGCAGCGGGGCGTTCATGAAAACGCTTGAAGACGCCACCCAATTGGCAGAGTCGCTTGTGCAGACCGCAAATTCGGCGGGGTGCAAGACTTCGGCACTGATCACTGACATGAACCAACCCTGCACACCCTCGGTTGGCAACGCGCTGGAAATCATGGACGTCATGGAAGCCATGACCGGCGGTGCGCGCGGCACAATTCTGGTGGACCTGACAGCGCGTTTGGGTGGCGAGTTGTTGGCCCATGTCGGCATGGCCGGAGATTCCATTGTCGGGGCCCGGCAAATCCGGGATGTGCTGGTCGACGGCTCGGCAGCCGAGCGATTTGGCAGGATGGTCGCCGAGTTGGGCGGCCCCGCGGATTTTGTGGAGCGCTGGCGCGACCGGTTGCCGGCCGCGCGCGTTGTGCGTGAGGTGACGGCGCAGGACCGTGGTTATGTCGAAACCATTGATGGCGAGGCTCTGGGGCTGGCGGTTGTGCAACTTGGCGGCGGACGATTGCGGCAGGGCGACAAGATTGACCCGAGCGTCGGGCTGACCGGGGTTGCCCTGATCGGCGACGCCGTAACCCCTGACAGCGTTCTTGCGATCATCAACGCGGCGACCGAAGATGGGGCCGACATGGTTGAAGACGCCGTGCGGGGGGCCTTCACCATATCACGCCGAAAGCCGAAAGACCCCCCTCTGGTCCACAGGAGCATTCGCTGATGGCGCGGGCATTTCTGGTGGTCATGGATTCGGTCGGATGCGGAGGGGCGCCGGATGCCGGCAGGTTTTTCAACGGTGACACCCCCGACACCGGCGCAAATACACTGCTGCATATCGCACAGGAATGCGCCCTTGGACATGCGGATGAGGGGCGCAGCGGGCCGTTGAAGCTGCCCAACCTGGATCGTCTGGGGCTGGGTGCTGCGATCGAACTGGCCAGCGGTGAAGCCGCGCCCGGTTTGGGCGTCAGCCCAGAGGGGCTGTGGGCTGCGGCAACCGAAACCTCGAACGGCAAGGATACGCCTTCGGGGCATTGGGAGTTGGCCGGAGTGCCCGTGCCCTGGGACTGGACCTACTTTCCCGATACGGTTCCCGCCTTTCCGGATGAGCTTGTGGCCAGGGTTTGCGAACTGGCCGGCACGGAGGGTATCCTGGGAAACTGCCACGCATCGGGGGTGCCGATCATTGAAGATCATTGCGCCGAGCATCTGCGCACCGGCTGGCCTATTTGCTACACCTCTGCCGATAGTGTGTTTCAGATTGCCGCACATGAGGAAGCATTCGGTCTCGATCGCCTTTTGAAGTTGTGCGAAGAACTGGCGCCAACCCTGCATGCCATGAAAGTTGGCCGTGTCATTGCGCGCCCGTTTACCGGAACTTGCGGCAACTTCAAACGAACCAGTAATCG
Source organism: Marinosulfonomonas sp. (assembly GCA_026989405.1). Lineage (GTDB taxonomy): Bacteria > Pseudomonadota > Alphaproteobacteria > Rhodobacterales > Rhodobacteraceae > JAJRUE01. The sequence goes on from JALSJL010000021.1 coordinate 2,002, forward strand.
CCGGGACTACGCAATTGCTCCTCCGGAACCGACGCTCAATGACTGGGTGCACGATGCAGGACGGCGTGTCCATGCAATCGGCAAGATTGGTGACATCTTTTCGATGCGGGGTATTGATGATCTGCGCAAGGGCCGCGACAGCGAGTTGATGGAACATCTGGTCGCCCTGATGGACGAAGCCGAGGACGGCAGCCTGACTTTTGCGAATTTTGTCGAGTTCGACAGCCTGTATGGCCACCCACGCGATGTCGCCGGCTATGCCCGGGCGCTGGAATGGTTTGATACGCAGTTGGAACGTGTTCTTTCGAAAGCCCGGCCGGGAGATCTTGTCTTGTTCACCGCCGACCATGGCAACGACCCGACCTGGGTCGGAACCGATCATACCCGCGAAAGGGTTCCGGTGCTGGCCCACGGGGTTGGGAAAAAGTCGGCAGGAGTGATTGACTTCGTTGATGTTGCGGCGTCTATCGCGGCACACTTGGGCATAGCGGCTCCGAAGCGGGGCAAGAGCTTCATTTGATGCACTTGCCGGAAAAGTCGGCCAGGAAAAGGGATGATCAGAATGGAACAGCACCTGAATCTTGTGGAGCACCCGCTGGTGCAGCACAAACTGACGATCATGCGCAAAAAAGAAACGTCAACAAACTCGTTTCGACGCCTCTTGCGTGAGATCAGCCAGTTACTGGCTTATGAAATTACCCGTGAACTGGATATGACGACAACCAGGATCGAGACACCAATGGGGGCCATGGATGCCCCGACAATTGGTGGAAAGAAGCTGGCATTGATTTCGATCCTGAGGGCCGGAAACGGGCTGCTTGACGGAGTTCTTGAACTGATCCCGGCGGCGCGCGTTGGCTTTGTCGGTTTGTATCGCGATGAAGAAACGCTGCGCCCCGTCCAGTATTACTACAAGGTTCCCGACAGTCTGGAGGACCGGCTGGTCATCGCGCTTGATCCGATGTTGGCAACTGGAAACAGCTCTGTCGCCGCGATCGATCTGCTGAAGAAATCCGGCGCAAGAAACATCCGGTTCATGTGTCTGTTGGCGGCCCCCGAGGGCGTCGCGCGCATGAAGGAAGCACACCCGGATGTGCCGATTGTCACAGCTGCGGTAGACGAGAAATTGAACGAGAATGGCTATATCGTGCCCGGCCTCGGAGATGCGGGCGACAGGATGTTTGGCACCAAATAGACGTAAAACGCTTTACAGGATTGGGGCCATCCTGCATCCTGTGGGTGCTGCGAAATAGGGGGATATCATGTTCGCACACCGGGTAGCGTTCCTGGCGTTGGCTTTTGGGCTGATTGCAACGACTGCAAGTGCATCGTCACTTCGCGAAATTGGGGGGCCGGCCGAGCTGCCGCCGCCCAGTTACACGGCTGACCAATATGTGGATAGCAACGGCTGCGTGTTCTTGCGTGCGGGATACGGGGCCAATACCGTTTGGGTTCCACAAGTCAGCCGCGATCGCGAGCTGTTGTGTGGTCAGACGCCCAGTCTGGCCGCCGCGCAGGCCGCTCCGATTGCACCAAGACCTGCGCCGCGGCGCGCGGCGGTGCGGGTTGCTCCGGCGGCTGCCGTGATGGTCGCCCCGCGACCGGCCACCAGCAAACCCGCAATACCGTCGGGCTTCAAGCCGGCGTGGACAGATGGCCGGCTCAATCCCGACCGCGGCCCGCGCACCGCGCAGGGTGATGCCGCCATGGCATTGGTCTGGACAAACACGGTTCCCCGGCGGCTGGTTGCTCAGGAAAAGAAATAACCGGCATCCGGCCGGAGATCGCGCGACGGTTTGGAACGCGGACGTCAAGCGTTTCAGCTGCCGCAAATTCCCTGCAGGCTGACCCAGTCACCGTCAGACAGGACCGGTTCCGACAAGTTCGGTTCAACCGCATCCCATTCTATGAAGTCGATTGTTGTTTCACCCGTGATGTCGACTGCGTATCCATATGGAGCGCCGAGGACTTTGGCGGACTTGAAACGCTGCAACAGCCGGTCCGCCGCGACCTTGCTGGGACGGGCCAGCAAAAGGTTTTCCGCATGACGTGCAAGGACGCTGTCAGGCAGATCGCCTGTGGTGATCAATCGAAACGCGGCTTTCAGGCCGCCGTCCTTCAAGAGACGGACCAGGGGATCATGGTCTTGAGACCTGATGTCCTCAAGCAGGGCGAAGCCGGCGGCGACTTCTGCTTCGTCGAAATCTTCGACCAGAGAGCGGTTCAACAAGATGATGTGGCCAGGCAGGTGTTGAGAGGTCTGAACACCGCTGGTCAGGACGACAATCCTGCCCATGTCCGAGCCGAACAGGCGATCATGCATGCGATCAAGGGCCTGCCGCCCCAACCGGGTTTCGCAGGGAAGGCCGGCGACGCGGCGAATTTGCGCCAACAGGTCGCGCCCGATTTCGGCGCGTTGGCTGGCAGGCACGACCGAGGCCGCGTATTTCGTCATGGCTCCCGGCAGCCAGAAAATGGCCAGGCCAGACAACACCGCAATCGTGGCGCCGGCCAGCAAGAACCGCAGCCGTCCGGGGTGTGGACTGCGTCGTTCAATCGCTTTGCGGACTCTGGCGATTGCGTCCACCATTGATGGGTCGGAAATCTCGAGCGTTTCGCCATCATCCGTCCCGGGGTCGTAGATGGCCGGAAAGTCACCCGGATTTTTCCGTCGGATTGCCGGCAGCGACCAATGCGTGAGCGCAACTCCCTTCTGGTCAGAAATTGTCAGCGTCGCGTCGCCGACCGAAACGATGACGTCGCGCCGTTGCGCCTCTGGCGATGCGCGCCAGAGCCCCATGCATTCGAGCCGTTCGAATTCTTTCAATGCTGTCATTTGCCGGTTCCGGCACTGCTCTGTTCTTGCTTATGCGGGAACACTAGCCGAGCCGCGGCTCTGCGACAACATCACAGTGATCTTGCCTGTTTGCGCAGCTCGAATTTCTGGATCTTGCCGGTGGACGTTTTCGGAAGCTCTTGAAATACCACCTTTTTCGGAGTCTTGAACCCGGCCAGGCGTTCGCGGGCAAAGGCGATCAGCTCGGCTTCGTCGCAGTTGGCGCCCTCTTTCAGTTCGACGAAGGCGCAGGGCACCTCGCCCCATTTCTCGTCCGGCTTGGCGACCACGGCGCAGAGCAGAACCGCCTCGTGGTGCATCAAGGCGCCCTCGACCTCGACCGAGGACACGTTTTCGCCGCCGGAAATGATGATGTCCTTGGCCCGGTCGGTGATCTTGATGTAGCCGTCGGGGTATTGGACAGCGATGTCGCCGGAATGGAAATAGCCGCCTTGGAAAGCCTCTCGGGTGGCATCCGGGTTCTTCAGGTAGCCCTTCATCACCGGGTTGCCGCGGATCATGATTTCGCCGGTGGTTTCGCCGTCCATCGGCACCTGGGCCATGGTGTCCGGGTCCATCACGGTGATGTCCTCCATCATCGGCATCAGCACACCGGTGCGTGCCTTGATGGCATACTGTTCTTCGGCAGGCAGGTCGTCCCAACGCGCGGGGTGCCACAGGCATTCGGTGACATGGCCGTAGGTTTCGGTCAGCCCGTAGACTTGCGTTACGTGAAAGCCCAGCGGCTCGATCGCGGCCAGCGTGGCGGCGGGCGGCGGCGCGCCGGCGGTAAAGACCTCGACCACGTGGTCGAAGTCGCGGCGTTCGTCGTCATGGGCGTTGACGATCATGTTCAAGACGATCGGGGCGCCGCCGAAATGGGTCACGCCTTCGTCGGCGATGGCGTCGTAGATGTTTTTCGCGGTGATGTCGCGGCAGCACACCAGCGTGCCGCCCAAGAGCGGCATCATCCAGGTGTGGTTCCAGTTGTTGCAGTGGAACATCGGCACGATCGCCATGTAGCGCGGGCGCAGGGTCATTTCCCAGGACACCACCGTGCCCATGGTCAGCAGATAGGCGCCGCGGTGGTGGTAGACCACGCCCTTGGGCCGGCCGGTGGTGCCGGAGGTGTAGTTCAGCGCCAGGCTTTCCCATTCGTCGCGCGGCATTGCCCAGGCAAACGCAGGGTCGCCCTGGGCGATGAAATCCTCGTATTCGGTGTAGCGCCCGGTGGCCGGGTGGCCGGCCTGCGGGTCGGCGACTTCGATGATCATGGGGGCGGGGGCGTCCATGCGGCGTGCGGCCTCTTCTGCAAGGGGCAGGAATTGCGTGTCGCAGAGCACCATGCGCGCGCCGCCATGTTCGAAGATATAGGCGACGGTATCGGGGTCGAGCCGGATATTTATGGCGTTCAGCACGCCCCCCATGGCGGGCACGCCAAAGTGGGCTTCGGCGTGGGCGGGTATGTTGGGCAGGAGGGTGGCGATCACGTCGCCCGGTTTCATGCCGGCGGCGTCAAGGGCCGAGGCAAGTTGCGAGACGCGGGCATGGTATTGCCGGTAGGTCGGGCGGTGGCTGCCATAGACCACGGCGAGGTCATCGGGAAACAGCTGCGCGGCGCGGCGCAGGTGGGAAAGCGGTGTCAGGGG
>JALSJL010000022.1 GCA_026989405.1 Marinosulfonomonas sp.
AACGGGCCTATCAGGCCAGCGGCGGCAAAGCTCTGGTGTCGACGATCGCGCGCCATGTCGAAACCGGACGCAAGGCTGATCTGGATACCGCGCTGCTGTTTCTGACCCGCTATGGGCTCAAGCCGGCTGAGCAGCCCCACGCGTCACCCCCCGCGAACCGGACCGGATCACGGGCGCAATCCAGGCTGCGAGAAGGCACCAGCGCCACGGCCTTGCCGCCGGCCCTCGAACTGATGCGCGCGCGCGGCAAGGAATTGCTGGAGCTGGCGCGCGACAACCAGGACCGCGCCAGCGCGATCCTGGCCCATTGCGTTGCAACCTCCGAGCAGCTTGTCGGGCTGCTGGGCGATATTGATGACGACGCACCCGACGCAGCGCGCCTTTATGAAACCGCGCTGGACGCGGCCGACATGATCATCCTCATGCAAATGGAAGACGGCATCGGCCCGGCGGCAGACGCGGTTTCGGTCATGCTGCAGTTGCGGCGGGAAATCGAAAGCGAGGTGGCCGCGTGAATTGCAATCATTGCGCAAGTTATGGCCAAACCCTTGCCTCAATTTGGCCCGGTTTGAGTCGGCAAATCAACCAATGAGCGCAGTACGTCCGGTTTGTTTGCAATCCGGCACCAATCCCCGGTCACGACTGCGCCGGAAAATTTGGGTATCGAATGAACGTGGAAAGCAGCATTTCTGATCCGGTTTCGGCACCTGAAAATGCCGATACGCGCCTTTTGCAAGGAAGCGCGCCCGGTCTTGTCGCGTTTCAGGAAAAGGCCGAGAAACTGAAGGGCGCGCTGGCTCAACTGGCCAAGGTTGGTGACGATCAGGTTCGCGCCAGCGTCGGCCGCCTTACACGCCAGCTTGATGAATTCGAACCCGGCGTCACGATGATCGGCCAGGTCAAGGCCGGCAAGACATCGTTGATCAACGCAATGGTCGGGTGGCCCGATCTGCTGCCGGCCGATGTGAACCCCTGGACCTCGGTGGTGACTTCGCTTCACATGTCACCCAAGCCCGCGCCTACCGGCAACAGCGCAGTGTTTCAGTTTTTTGACGAAGATGAATGGGGCCGCCTTCTGGACAAGGGCGGACGCATCGGCGAGCTGGCCGACCGCGCCGGCGCCGAGGATGAGCTGGCGGTGGTCCGCCAGCAGATCGAGGACATGCGCGAAAAATCCCGCGCAAGGCTCGGGCGCCGTTTCGAACTGTTGCTGGGTCAGGAACATGACTACAGCTATTTCGACAAGGACCTGATAGAGCGCTATGTCTGCCTGGGCGACGACTTTGAAGACGATGTGAACGTGTCGCGCGACCAGGGCCGATTTGCCGATATCACCAGGGCCGCGGACCTTCATTTTCCCCGGCCCGAATTTGCCACCCGATTGTGCATCCGCGATACGCCCGGCGTCAACGACACCTTCATGATGCGCGAGCAGATCACCATTCGCGCCATTCGCGGCAGCCGGCATTGCGTGGTGGTCTTGTCCGCGCATCAGGCGCTGTCGTCCGTCGACATGGCGCTCATCCGGCTGATTTCCAATATCAAATCCCGCGAAGTCGTGATCTTTGTCAACCGGATCGACGAATTGTCCGATCCGGTCAATCAGGTCGAAGAAATCCGAAACAGCATTCGCGACACCCTGTCGCGACACGAAGGACCGGCGGCTGCCGACATCGTTTTCGGAAGCGCCTACTGGGCGAACAAGGCGCTTTCAGGAGACCTCGACTCGCTGTCGCGCGACAGTGCCAGGTCGCTTGTTTCCTGGGCCGAAAAGACACTTGAACCCGGCGCCGCACCGCAAAGCCCGGCCGAAATGATCTGGGCGCTTTCGGGGGTGCCCGAACTGCTTGCGACTCTCAGCCGGCGGATGGCCGACACCGTGGGCCAGGAAACGATCGACAAGGTGGCCCGCAAGGCCATGAACCTTGCCCAGGGCATGCGCGCCTCCAACCGGGTGGTCTACCTGAAACAGAAACCCGACCCCGACGCGCCGCCGCCGGACAAGGATGAGATCATTGACCGGCTGGATGCCATCATTCAGTCGGCCCAGAGCCGGCTGGACGACGAATTTCAGGCTCTTGTCGATCAATTTGCTCAAAGGGTCGACCGCTCCAACCAGAGTTTCGTTGACCGCGCCACGGCCTCACTGATCGCCCATCTGGAAAAATACGGCGAAGGCTCGGTCTGGCAATATGACCCGGCCGGCCTGCGAGTCCTTCTGCGCTCTGGCTACAAGATTTTCGGAAGCCGCGCGCAAAAGGCCGCAACCGGCGTGTTCGAGACATCCGCCCGAGAACTCAGTGACCTGTTCGCCTCGGCTTTCGGTGAGCTTGGCCCCGATTTCTCGATTGAGGCCCCATCCGCTCCGCGTGTCCCCCCGCCGGTCTTCCTGGGTCAGACCATCGCACTGGATCTGCAGCTCAGCTGGTGGAAAAACTGGTGGCAGAAACGGCGCGGCTATCACAGTTTTGCGTCGGACTTTTCTGCGATGATCATGGCAGAAACCACGCCAATGGTGGATGAACTGAAGAACGCCCAGGTCGCATCCATCCATCGCGACGCCCGGACTCTGCTGGATGAATTCCTGAACGAGCAACGCGAGATCCTGCTGGGGGTCTTGCGCAAATCACACGCCAGCGCCGCGGAACTGAAAGAAATGATGGGCGTGCAATCGAGTGAGACGCGCGAAAGCGCTGTCAAGGACACGCTGAGCACGCTGAACCAGTGCGTGGGTTAGCAATCTTGGAAAAAGGCAGGCAACAATGACCTATGATCAGGCAGACAATGACGGAAATGACGCCGCCGCATCGGCACGGCCGGTCTTGGCGATCATGGGTGAATTCAGTGTCGGCAAGAGCACGCTTTGCAATCTTCTGTTGGGGGCAGACCCGCTGCCGGTGCGCGTGACAGCCACGCAACTGCCGCCGGTCTGGATTTCGCATGGCGACGCGGCCCCCTACCGTGAAACCCTGGACGGAGAGCATGTTCCGATCGATCTAGAGCGCCTCGATGATATCGAGTTGTCGCAAACCGCGCTGGTGCGCATCTTTCTGGATGCCGACATACTTGAACAGTGCGACCTGATCGACATGCCCGGAATTTCGGACCCGAACATGTCGCCCGAGGTCTGGTCCAGTGTCCTGCATCGGGCGCATGGGGTGATCTGGTGCACCCATGCCACGCAGGCCTGGCGTCAAAGCGAAGCGGCCATCTGGAAAGACGTCCCGCAGGAGGTCAAGGACAACAGCCTGCTGCTGGTGACGCGCATGGACAAGTTGCTGAGCGAACGCGACCGGATGAAAGTCCTGCGCCGGGTCGAACATGAAACCCGGGGCGCGTTTTCCGGGATGTTCCCGATCTCGTTGACCGAAGCCATCAAGGCAGAATACGACCGCGACCGCTGGATGGACAGCGGCGCCGAGGAGTTTTCCGAGGAACTGCTCGAACTTCTCAACCGGCTGTCCAGTTCTGACGACACCTCGACCACGCGAGAGTTCTTCAAGTCTCCGACCGAAGACAGCGAAGGCAAGCCCTATCCTTTGCCCGAAAGTGCTGCACATGTCGCACCGGTTCGCCCCACGAGGGTCCGTGTGGAAGTGAACACGCCGCGTCCGGCCCGCTCCGAAACGCCGCAATCGGTTTGATCGCGCCGCGCCTCCCTGGCGGCCTGCGACACCAGCGCGCGCGGGCCTGATCGCCGGCCACTGCAATTTTCCACTACGCAAACCTGCAGATCATGGGGTATCAAGGATCGTGAGAAGGAAATGTTCTGGCATTTCCAAACGGCATTGGTGGCACCTGTGAGTTCAACTCCGACGATCAAGGAACGGATCGACAAGCTGCGCGCAGATTTTGCCGGCTGCAGGTCGTTGGCGCTGGCTGACATTTCTTCGGGCACGGTTCTTTACACAAGTTCAGCGACGCGCCAACCCCAGGAACGTCTGGATGCACTTTGCGCCGCGGCCGCAGGTCTGCTGGGCAAGGATGCCCATACGGCCCCGAGCGACCAGAGCGGCGGGCCGCGGGCGACGGTCCATGGCCTGAACGAGCAGATCCTGTTTGTCGGCGCGCCATTCGCCGGCTCGGAAGCTCTTTTGGCCATATGCGACCTGGACCTGGACGGTGACCGGCTCATGGATCAATGCGCAGCCCTTTTGACACCTGAGGCGCCCGATAGCGATCTGGCGGCGACTTCGCAGGGGGTGCCTGATGGCCGATGAACGCCGCCTGCAGGACAAGCTCCGGTCATTTGCATCCGACGAGGCCGACTCCGGCCGGGATGGACGGCCACTGGCCCCCCTGGAAAACGGCGGCCATATGGGGGCGGTATTGCGTGAAATCGACGAAACCATCCTTGCGCGTGAATTGTCGTTCACCACGGATGCCGGCCTGACCATGGTGGTCCTGGCTGCCAACCGCCGCTTGATGACGGTGAAACACATGCCGGATCGGGTCTTGTCCGACATCGGTGACGCTTTGACGGGTGTGCGCTTGAATGAAGAGGACGAGGCGGTGAAAACCGTTCTGCGCGACGCAATGGAAAAAACCCTGGCGGATGCGCAGTCTGTCCGCGTGAAATCCAGACGGGCACAGCAGGTTGCGGACGCCTCCGAGATCGGTCTGTCAGCCGCCGGGCTGGCCGTGAAATGGGGGTATGACATATACCCGCTTGCGCCCCCCGACCTGGCCCGGACCCTGACGCGTTTTCTGGACGAGGCCCAGAAGATCGCGGACTGTTTGGTTGTTGAGCGGGGCGGCGATGGTTCGGACCGTCACGCAGACAATGCCCGGAGCGCGACGCTTCAGGAACGGTTGACCGCCGATCTTGGGGCCTCGATTGATCTTCTGGACAAGTGCTTTGAGGGCAACGGCGGCGCACCATACCTGGCGCAGACGCCCGAAAGCATGGACGGTGCCACCTTGTTTCTGTTGTCCGGGCCGCAGTTGCGCGGGGCCATTCTGGTGCCCCCCGAGAACCGCCACCGCCTGCTGTCCTGTTGGAATGAGCTGGCCGCAAGCCCGGGCGCCGGGTGAGCGCCGCCCCCATCTTCCTGATGTTGGTGCCCGAGGAGAGACTCGAACTCTCACGCCCGTGAAGGCGGGGGATTTTGAATCCCCTGCGTCTACCATTCCGCCACTCGGGCAACCGGCCAATGGTCTAACCTCGCGTCCTTCGGGCGTCCAGCAGAAATTGACCGTTGTGCGGCGCCTAAAGCCGATCGGTTCCGAAGGTATCGCAATCGCCAATGCGTCCGCTTTCGAAACCGATGGCGAACCACCTTTGCCGCTGCTCGGAAGTGCCGTGGGTGAAGGTGTGCGGCATCGGTCGACGCCCGGCATTGCGCTGCAACGTATCGTCGCCGATCTGTTTGGCGGCATTCATCGCTTCGGCGATATCGCCGGGTTCAAGACTGCCGAACCTGGCCTGTGCATGGCGCGCCCAGAGCCCGGAATAGCAATCGGCCTGCAGTTCGATTCGCACAGAGACCGCGTTGCTTTCCGCTTTCGGCAGTTGCGCGCGAATGCGGTTGGCCTGCTCCAGAATGCCAATCTGGTTCTGCACATGGTGGGCAACTTCATGGGCCACGACATAGGCAGCCGCAAAATCGCCCTTGGCCCCCATACGCCGGCTCAGGGTGGTGAAAAAGTCGGTGTCGAGATAGACCTTTCGGTCGACCGGGCAGTAAAATGGCCCCGTCGCCCCGTTTGCCCCCCCGCAGGGTGAGTTGGTCGCGGTCTTGAACAGAACAAGGGTCGGCTTTTCATAACTTTCGCCGACCTGTTCCTGGAAAACCTGCGACCAGACGTCTTCGGTATCGGCCAGAACCACCGAAACGAACTTGCCGGCCTGTTCATCGGCCGGCGTGATTTCCACATTGCCCGCCCCCGGCTGCAGGAGCCCCCCGCCGCTACCTTGGAGAAATGGCGAGACATCGACCCCGAGAAACATGCCCAGGCCGAGGACGACCAGCAACCCGACAATTCCGAGACCACCGGCCCTGGCCGATCCCGTGCGACGACGATCCTCGATGTTTCGGCTTCCCCGCCGCCCTTGCCATTTCATTGCCCACATCCTTTCCCATACGATAACCAAACAGCACCATTTTTCATTCTATAGCTTGACGCACATCCGATTGCATGTCGTAAAGCCAAAAAAGGGCAGTGTGACATGATCAGGCGACTTTATGACTGGACGATTTCCCTGGCCGAGCATCCGCGCGCGTTGTGGGCGCTGGCAATCGTGGCCTTCGTGGAATCCTCGGTCTTTCCCATTCCCCCCGATATCCTGATGATCCCGATGATCATCGCAGCCCCCAAACGGGCCTTCACCATAGCCGGCGTTGCCATGGCGGCCTCGGTTCTCGGGGGGATGCTGGGTTACTTTATCGGATGGGGGCTGTTTGAAAGCGTCGGCCGCCCGGTGCTTGAGTTCTATGGCAAAACCGATGAGTTTTCGCATTTTTCCGACAGC
>JALSJL010000023.1 GCA_026989405.1 Marinosulfonomonas sp.
TCAATTCGCAAACGGCGTGAATTCTGCAACAAACTGGCGTCGGAATGGTCATTCGTTTGTTTCAAAACCCTTTGCAACCCTGAAAAAGCGTGAAACTGAGTTCACTGATGTTCAAGGCCCTGTGATCGGGCTGTTGAAAGGCGAAAACCTTGGTCATGGTGTGCCGAACCAGAGGATCCCCATGCAGGACGACAAAATGACAGACATTCCCGAAGTGGCGCCCAAGAGCGTATCCGCGCGAACGCTGCCGCTCGTGGTGATCATGATCGTGGCGGCAATCGGCTATTTCACATTGCGCGATTATCTGACTTTCGAGACGTTGCGCGAAAACCGTGAGGCACTCTTGGCATTTCGTGATCAGCACTATGTGTGGACCGTTCTTGCCTTTGTCCTTTCATATGTCGTGATTGTGGCGTTCTCACTTCCCGGGGCCACGGTGGCCACTTTGACCGGCGGATTTCTGTTCTCGACATTTCCCGGCGTTCTTTTCAACGTAACTGGGGCAACCATCGGTGCAGTCCTGATATTCCTGGCTGCAAAACTGGGCCTGGGAGACAGGTTGGCTGCCAAGATGGAAGCGTCCGGGGGCAAGGTGAAACAGCTCAAGGATGGAATTGACGAAAACCAGTGGTCGGTTCTTTTCCTGATGCGGCTGGTGCCTGCCGTTCCGTTTTTTGTGGCCAACATCATTCCGGCGCTTGTCGGCGTCAGCCTGTTCCGGTTCCTGGTAACAACATTCCTTGGCATCATTCCCGGGGCCCTTGTCTACACGTCAGTCGGGTCTGGTCTTGGCGCCGTATTTGAACGCGGCGAGACGCCGGACCTGGGGATCATCTTCGAGCCGCAGATACTGTTGCCGTTGCTCGGGCTGTCCGCATTGGCGGCTCTGCCACTGGTGCTGAAACTGTTTCGCGGCAAGGGGGGCAAGCCATGAAAACGATCAAGACCGATGTGTGTATCATCGGTGCGGGTTCGGGCGGACTGTCAGTCGCGGCAGGTGCCGTTCAGATGGGAGCCCGGGTGGTTCTGATCGAGGCGCACAAAATGGGTGGCGACTGTCTGAACTATGGTTGCGTCCCTTCCAAGGCCCTGATCGCCGCCGGAAAACATGCATATGAAATGACGACGGGGGCGCCGTTTGGTGTTGCGCCGGTAGAGCCGAAAATCGATTTCGCAGCCGCCAAGGATCATGTGGCCGATGTCATCAGGACAATCGCGCCTGTCGACAGCCAGGAACGCTTTGAGAGCCTGGGCGTGAAGGTGATCCGCGCGCACGCACATTTTGTTGCACCAAACAAGGTTCAGGCCGGCGAGGTGACCATTTCCGCGCGCAGGTTTGTCATCGCCACCGGTTCATCACCATTCGTGCCGCCGATCCCGGGCCTCGAAAACATACCTTACGAGACCAACGAGACGATTTTCGAGATGCGTGAGCAACCAGAGCACCTGCTCGTGATCGGCGGTGGTCCGATCGGGATCGAACTGGCGCAGGCGCACTGTCGGCTTGGTTCGAAAGTCACGGTGATCGAAGGGCTGAAGGCCCTGGGCAAGGATGATCCTGAATGCGCCGAAGTGGTGTTGAACCGGCTGCGGGCAGAGGGGGTGCAGATCGCAGAAGGCGCGATGGCCCGGGAAATCCGCGGCAAGGTTGGCGCCATTGAGATCGAGACGACGGACGGCCGGATTTTCAATGGCAGCCATATCCTGATTGCGGTCGGGCGCAAGGCAAATATCGACGATCTGGGGCTGGATGTTGCGGCTGTCGAACATGACCGGGCGATCAAGGTCGATGCCGGCCTGCGCACCAGCAACCGCAAGGTCTATGCAATTGGCGACGTGGCCGGGGGGCTGCAATTCACCCATGTCGCGGGCTACCATGCCGGGGTGATCATCCGTTCGATGTTGTTTGGTCTCCCGGCGAAAGCGCGCACCGACCACATTCCATGGGTCACATATGCCGACCCGGAGCTGGCGCAGGTTGGCATGACCCAACAACAGGCGACAGAAGCCCATGGCGACCGGCTCGAGGTCGTGCGGTTTCCCTACTCTGAAAATGACCGGGCAATTGCGGGGCGCCAGACCGAGGGCATGATCAAGGTCATGATTGTCAAGGGACGGCCTGTAGGGGTCAGCATCGTCGGCGCCGCTGCAGGTGAACTTGTCGGGATTTGGGCGCTTGCCATGGCCAACAAGCTGAAAATGTCGGCGATTGCGTCAATGGTTGCGCCTTACCCTACCTTGGGCGAAATCAACAAGCGTGCGGCAGGGGCCTATTTCTCGCCCCGATTGTTTGATAGTGCTAGCGTCAAAAGGGTGGTTCGTCTGGTGCAGAAATTCTTGCGCTAGTGCCCTGAGAAGTCGGGTATGCCATGTTCATGAAGTCACTATCGGGTCGGTTTCTGGTCTTGACGGCTGTGTTTGTGATGCTGGCCGAGATCCTGATCTTTGTGCCGTCGGTCGCCCGTTTCCGCCAGGACTATCTGCTGTTACGCCTCGAACGCGCCCAGATCGCGTCTCTGGCCCTTTTGGCCACCGACATGATCGATGAAAACCTTGAAAAGGAACTGCTGCACAACGCCGGTGTCTACAACGTGGTGTTGGCGCGCGATCAGGTCCGCCAGCTCATGTTGTCTTCGCCAATTCCAGAGCCGATCACCGCCACCTACGATCTGCGCGACCCCGGCGCCTGGACTCTGATCAGGGATGCCATTGCAACGCTTCTGGAGCCGGAAAACCAGATTATTCGCGTCATAGGAGAGCCGGTAAAAGGTGCTGGCCTGCTGATCGAAGTCACTATGGACTCTGCACCGCTCCGGGCGGCAATGATCGACTACGGCCTGCGAATACTGGCGCTGTCGGCGGTCATCTCGGTGTTGACTGCATTCTTGTTGTTCTTTGCCGTGCGCCACTTCATCGTCAAGCCGATCAAGGGCGTCGTTGGGGCGATGACCAGCTATGCGGAGGCGCCCGAAGATGCCCGCAGGATCATTGAACCATCCGCCGGCGTGACCGAGTTGCGCGAGGCAGAAACAGCATTGCGGTCGATGCAGACCCAGCTGACAAGCGCTCTGAAACAGAAAGAGCATTTGGCGCAACTGGGTTCCGCCGTTGCCAAGATCAGCCACGATCTGCGCAACATATTGACGACTGCTCAACTGTTTACCGACCGGATGGAACGAAGCGTCGACCCCGAGGTAAAACGCTCGGTCCCAAAACTGCTCAATTCAATCTCGCGGGCAGTCAATCTGTGTGAATCGACGCTGGCTTTCGGAAAGGCTGAAGAGCCACCTCCTTCGCTCGACCGCGTGCCGCTGGCTGACATTGTCAACGATGTTCTGGACAGTGAAAGGGTAGCGACCCAGGAACAGCCCGTTGACTATGTCAGCGAAGTGCCTGCCGGAATGGTGGTGCGTGCGGACCCGGAGCAGTTGTATCGCATCCTGTCAAACCTGGTGCGAAATGCACGCCAGGCCATCGTTGCCAGCGGCAAGGGTGGGACAATAACGATAAGGGCAGCCGAGGGCGAAAATGACTGGTCGGTGACCGTAGTCGATGATGGCCCGGGATTGCCGGCGAAGGCTCGGGAACACCTTTTTCAGCCATTTCAGGGCGGCACCCGAAAAGGCGGCCACGGGCTTGGTCTGGCCATAGCTGCCGAACTGGTGCGAGGTCATGGCGGAAGGCTTGATCTGGTGTCGAGCGATGAAAACGGCACGACGTTTGTGATCCATCTGCCGAAATCTGTAATGGTGATTGATGAGGCGGCAGAGTGATTTAGGCTCTTGCAAACCGGCCTCGGTGGCGCTACATCGGCGCCTGTCCGCGCGCTGGTAGCTCAGTTGGATAGAGTACCTGACTACGAATCAGGGGGTCGGGGGTTCGAATCCTCCCCAGCGCGCCATTCAACCTTTTGTGAAACGCCACATAGCTTGGCCATTTCGGCTGGCACGACCTTTCCATTCCCGGTGATTTCAGAGGTGGGCATATTGGTTTTCTCGTTTCAGTTCAGTTAGTTGCGAAGCAGGCGCTCTGCGCGCGCCTTCGCAACCTGCCACATGGCGAACGCGGATGGGGCGAGGCAATGCTGTTTTGGGTCAGTGGTGCGGCCCGCAGCGCGTGAGCGCGAGGACCCAGTGGCGCAAAACACGCGTTGCCCGAGGAGGAAGGCGGTGGTGAATTTCACGATGAGACCAAAGATGAATCGAGCCGTGCTGCCACTCCATGGTGTACTTCTCCAGGTTGGAGGTCCTGGCACCGGCAAATCTTCACTTGCAAGAGGGTTGGCCAACCGAACAGCAGAGGCATTCAAGGGGGAGAATGTCCGGCTGTTAGAGGTGGAAGCGCACGGTTTGGGGGGCGGCATCTCGGAGACACGAACATCAATCAGCGTGGTCTCGGACAGGATCTGCGCTGAGGGGAAGAACTACAGCGATGTCGTCTGAGTATCGCCGATTCGACCCGCCATATCGGCTGCATATAGCTGTTGGATCTCGGTCGAAGGTGCGAAGGTAGATGTTTGCGTGCAACCCGGAAACGGGTGTGCCTTGGGGGATTCCGAAAGGCAGATCATGAA
>JALSJL010000024.1 GCA_026989405.1 Marinosulfonomonas sp.
CAACGGGCTGAAGCAGATTGCCGAGACGGTCTTTTCCCAGCGCGAAGCGTCTTTCGAAAAGGCCTGCCTCGTCGAATACCCCCGCAAGGGCATCTGGGCGGTTGCCTTCATTTCGACCAACGCAAAAGGCGAGATCAACGCCACGATTCCCAGGGACGAACAGATGGTATCGGTGTTCTTGCCGACGACGCCAAACCCGACCTCCGGTTTCTTGCTGTTTGTTCCCCAATCCGACGTGATTGAACTGGACATGACGGTGGAAGACGCCGCGAAGCTGGTGATTTCTGCGGGTCTTGTCTACCCGAATTCCAAAGCTTCCGGCGAGCCGCCCGATGCTCTTGCCGCGCAGTAGAGCGCCGTGCTGACGGCCTTCGCGACGGGGTTTGCCACATCAATTTCGCTGATCCTGGCAATTGGCGCGCAGAATGCCTTCATGTTGCGGCAGGGATTGCGCAGGGAACATGTCTTTGAACTGGCGCTGTTGTTTGCCCTTTCGGATGCGGTTTTGATTGCGGCGGGCATCGTGGGTTTTGACATCGCAACCGAGCGCTTCCCCCTGCTGCCGCAGTATCTGAGCTGGCTGGGGGCTGCGTTTCTGGTGATCTATGGTGGCCTGCGGTTTCGTGCGGCCTGGACCGGATCGGGCGGGATGGTCGCGGCCGGCGCCACGGCCCCGCTGGGGACCACGCTGGCTGTCGGGGCGGCGTTTACCTGGCTGAATCCGCATGTCTACCTCGACACGCTCGGCCTCATCGGGGCGATCTCGACCGGTTTTCAGGGGGTCCAGCCCAAGGTCGCCTTTGCGTTCGGCGCGATCGGGGCCTCATTCGTGTTCTTTTTTTCGCTTGGTTATGGCGCGCGATTTCTTGCGCCGCTCATGGGGTCGGATCGGGCCTGGCGGGTTCTGGATGCCGGCATCGGCCTGACCATGTGGGCCCTGGCCGCCCTTCTTCTGGCACGTCCGGCGGCCTGAACGTCCGGCCTCGTTGCCGGACCGGATGCGATTTGCCTACAAGGCGGTCCAGCCGCCATCGATGCTGATCGTCGTTCCGGTGATTTGCTGCGCCGCCGGCGAACACAGGAACACGACCGTCTCGCCGATCTGCTCGGTCGTTGCAAACTCGCGCGATGGCTGACGCTCGAGCATGACCTCCCGAATGACCGTCTCGCGGTCCAGCCCGTGGGTTTTCATCTGTTCCGGAATTTGCGCTTCCACCAGCGGCGTAAGCACGTAGCCGGGGCAGATTGCATTGCAGGTGATCGGCTCTTGTGCGGTCTCCAGGGCCGTTGTCTTTGTCAGTCCGACCACGCCGTGTTTCGCGGCGACATAGGCCGATTTGAACGGCGAAGCCGTCAGCCCGTGAGCGGACGAAATGTTGATCACCCGACCCCACCCGGATTCGCGCATTCCCGGCAATGCCGCCGCCGTGGTATGAAAACAGGACCCGAGGTTGATCGCGATGATGCGGTCCCACATGTCGGCCGGAAACCGTTCAATCGGGGCCACATGCTGGATGCCCGCGTTGTTGACCAGCACATCGCACCCTCCCGCCTTCCGGATGAGCGCGCGACAGTCTTCACCCCTGGACATGTCGGCCTGAATGTAGCGTGCATCCACGTTGAATTCATCCGCAAGGCTTGCCGCCAGCGCATGATCTTCTGGTGCGTCCGAAAAGGAATTCAGAACGATATTGGCCCCGGCCCTGGCCAGTTCCCGGGCGATCCCCAGGCCGATCCCCGAGTTGGAGCCGGTGATGATTGCCGATTTGCCTGCCAGCGACATGTAACCTCCGGTGCATCCGTTTGCTCATGTGACAGTTAGCCCGGCTGTTTGGCCGAAGCCACTGTTGAAACCGGCCCGAGGACAAAAAAACGCCCGCACAAGGCGGGCGTTAAGTTGTTGAGGCAGGTTTCATACAGGCAAGAAACCTATCGAGCAGTAACCACTTTATACGCCAGCATTCCGGCGGGGCCAAGCAAAAGTTTGAATGGACGGAAACACGATCCCGCCGAAGGTGTTGAAAAAGCGAATGTTCCGGCGATTGTTTCGAAATCCCGGCCAATATCTGCACGTCGCAGAGCGGATGTTGATGCTGCCGCTTCCAGGCCCGACCCGGCCAATTTTCCCAAACCCTCGCCTTTCAGGGAACATATGTTGTGTGTCTTGCGCCCTGAGCACCCGGTCTTTGTGCCTGCGCGCTCCGGATACAACGCCGCCTGGAGCCCCGCCACGATAGCCGTGTCGTGTCACGGGCCAGATATCCCGGGTATCCGCGCCCGGCTGCGTGGCTTTGCCGGGAAACGGAGCCGTCTGGGGCATGAATCGCCCGAATTTTCCTCGGGTTGCGCGAATCACTTCTGCAAAGGGTCGAATCGGATGGCCGACGATCGGTGGCGGCTGACCTCTGCTTGCGCCGGATCGTTGCTGCGTTTACCAGACGACCATGGAAAATCCGGCCCGAACCTCCCCCCCCGGCCAATGCCGGGCGCCGTTCAATCTGGCGGCACATGTGCTGTCGCGCGCCGATGTCTTGGGCACAAAGCCGGCGCTCGAAATCCTGTCATCGGGGGGCGCGGAGATCATCGACTATGCCCGCCTGAAATCCGAGGTCGCCACGACGGCGGCCGGTCTGCTTGCCGCCGGAGTGCATCCCGGCGACCGTCTGCTCATGCGGATGGGAAACAATGCGCGGTTTCCCATCGTCTTTCTGGCCGCAATCTGGGTCGGTATCATTCCGGTTCCCACATCGGCGCAACTGACGCGGCGCGAGATCACGGCGCTGGCAAACCGTCTGTCGCCGCAGGCAATCGTTGCCGACCACGATGTGAGCCTGCCCGCAGCCGGTCCGGCCGTGGTGCTTGACGCCGCCGATCTTGCCCGCTCCAAACCCGCGACACCGGCCGAACCGGTGTTGGGCGACCCTGACCGGCCCGCCTATATCGTTTTCTCCTCCGGAACCTCTGGTGTGCCGCAAGGCGTTGTTCATGCGCATCGCTCCATCCGGGCCCGTCGCGCAATGTGGCGTGACTGGTATGATCTGACCGACAATGACCGACTGATGCATGCCGGAGCGTTGAACTGGACCTATACAATGGGCACCGGCCTGCTTGACCCATGGACAGTCGGTGCCACGGCCCTTGTGCCGGCAGACGCAACACCACCCGAGGATCTGGCGGCGATGATCGACCGGCACCGGGCGACGATTTTTGCCGCGACCCCCGGGGTCTACAGAAAGCTCCTGAAGGGCGGAGTTGGCCGTTTTCAGCACTTGCGGCATGGGCTGTCAGCAGGCGAGAAACTGCCCGGGGTTACGGCCCGCGCCTGGCACCGCGCGACTGGCACGCTGATCCATGAGGCTTACGGAATGTCGGAGTGTTCGACCTTCATTTCCGGGTCCCCGCGCCGGCCGGCGCCCGAAGGGGCACTTGGCTATCCACAGCCGGGGCGCCGCGTTGCGATCATTGCCGACGGCGTGCCGGTCCCTGTCGGGCAAAGCGGCATCATTGCCGTCTCACGATCCGATGCCGGTCTGATGCTGGGCTACCTCGACAACCCTGATGAAACGCATGCCCGTTTGGCGGGCGACTGGTTCTTGACGGGGGATATGGGTGCAATGGACAAGGATGGTGCCGTGACTTTTCTGGGGCGCGGCGATGACCTGTTGAATGCCGGCGGCTTCCGTGTATCGCCGCAGGAGATCGAAGATGCGATGGCCGCCTGCCCCGGCATCGAAGAATGCGCCGCCGTGGAAGCGCGTCTGGCGCCTGACACATCCGTCGTGGCCCTGGTCTACAGCTGCCCCGCGCCGCTGGATGACCAGACGCTGCAAGAACATGCCGCCGGCCTGCTGGCGCGATACAAACAGCCCCGGATTTTCCGTTGGGAACCGAAATTGCCCCGCAGTGCCAATGGAAAGCTGTCAAGACGCGCGCTGCGCAATCTGAACTGGGCGAATTTTCTGCGCAAGGATGCAAATACGGCTGGTCAATAATCCTCCACCATGACTAAGGTCCGGCCCTGTGCCGGAGACAGATATGCTGAAGCTCGACATCATGTCCGACCCCATTTGCCCCTGGTGTTTCATCGGGAAAGTCAACCTTGACCGGGCGTTGGAAGCGCATGCTCCCCCGCCGGTTTCGATCGAGTGGCATCCGTTTCAGCTCAACCCCGGGATGCCCCGGGAAGGCATGGACCGGCGTGCCTACCTTGAACGCAAGTTCGGCGGCAAGGCGGGCGCGCTGGACGTCTATTCACAGATCGATCAGACCGCGCGCTTGGTCGGGATCGAAATCGACTTCGAGCGCATCACGCGAACGCCAAACACCATGAATGCGCATCGTTTGATCCATTGGGCCGGTATAGAGGGTCGCCAGACTTTCATGGTCGACCTGCTGTTTCGCGCATTTTTTCTGGAAGGCATGGATATTGGCGACATCGATGCGCTGGTCAAAATCGCGCAGCGTGCAGAGATGGATCCAACGATGGTTCGACGCCTGCTTGCCGGTGAAACAGACACTGAAGACCTGCAGGCGCGCGAGGAACATGCGCGGAAAATGGGTGTCAATTCCGTCCCCACGTTCATATTGGCCAACCAGGCGGTTGTCACCGGGGCGCAGAGCACGCAGTTCTGGGAGGATGTCCTTTCGGATATCGCCGCCCAACAGGACGAAGAATGAGCAAGAAACGCCTGCCGATCGCCGAATTTGTCGCGCTCATGGCCATGCTGTTCTCGATGGTCGCATTTTCGATCGACTCGATGTTGCCGGGGCTGCCCGATATTGCCCGTGATCTCAGCCCCGACCGGCCCAACCTGGCCCAGCTGGTTGTCACCTCGTTCGTGCTTGGCCTCGGGCTGGGGTCAACGGTTACAGGTCCGCTGTCCGACAGTTTCGGACGGCGCAAGATCGTCATTGGCGGCATGGCGCTGTTCGTGCTTGGCTCTGTCCTGGCCTATCTGGCCCCGACGCTGGAAGTCCTGTTGCTCGCGCGGCTGTTGCAGGGGCTTGGCGTTGCCGGACCGCGCATTGCGCCGCTTGCCATGGTGCGCGACCTGTATGAAGGCCGCAGGATGGCGCAGATCACCTCGTTCGTCACGACGGTTTTCATGCTTGTGCCGGCATTGGCACCCTCGCTCGGCACGTTGATCATCAGCGCCGGTGGATGGCGGGCGATCTTTCTGGTGTTCATCGGTTTTGCGGGGATTGCCGGAACATGGCTGCTGATCAGGCAAGGTGAGACCCTGCCCCCTGAAAGGCGGCGCCGGCTTGGCGTCGTCGATTTGCGCGAGAGTTTCGTGGTGGTCATTTCCAACAAGACCGCGCGCATTGCGCTTTTCGCGTTGTCGCTCGAGTTCGGTGCGCTTGTCGCGCTGCTGTCGTCCACCCAACCGATTTACGCCCAGGTCTTTGATCGCGCAGACAGTTTCCCGCTCTGGTTTGCCGCGACCGCTCTGGTTGCGGCGGTCGGAACGATCCTCAATGCCAGGCTGGTGATGGGGCTTGGCATGCGGCGGCTGATCTTTTGGGCATTTGCCGGCCAGATGGTGGTGTCGATCCTGGCGGCAGCGGTCTTCCAGAGCGGCGTGCTGACGGGTGACAGCGCGTTTTTCCTGTGGTTTGCCTGGTCCGCCTCTCTGCTGTTCGGGGTTGGCATGATCATGGGAAATCTGAGCGCGTTGGCCTTGCAGCCCCTGGGCCATGTGGCCGGGATGGCGGCCTCGGTCATATCGGCCCTTTCGACGATCATCGGGGTCGTGATCGCGGTTCCGATCGGGCAGGCATTCAATGGTTCGCCCCTGCCTCTGATCGTATCTGTGGCTTTTTTGACCGGGGCGGCCCTTGTCTTGCTGCTCAGGCATTTGCCCGCGGATGCGACCGGGGTCGAACCCCCGGCATTTATCGACAATAATTGACAGGCTGCACCCCATTGGCGAAGGTTCGCCTGACGGGATGTTGTCTTGGCCCTTTTCGGCACATCGATTTCGCAAGTGCCGGCAAAGGGGCGTCAAAACGCATCGGCAGGGAAAGCGGTTTTCGAGTGGCCGAGAAATATGGATCAGGAGCCCCCAGCGACGTGCCGGACAGGTTGTCTGCACCGAAATCGGCCGAGCTGATCTCGCGGTTCAGCGCCGACCTCGTGAATTGCGACACGGTTGACGGTTGTTGGAGCCTATTGACCGCCACCATTTGCCAATTCGGCTTTGACCGGATGATGTTCGGGCTCAATTCGATCAGAAGCGATGGCCAGCCCGAACCGATCTCTGATGCTCTGGTCCTGTTTTGGGGCGAGCCGGAATATGTCGATCGGTATCTTGATGAAGGTCATTACTATTCTTCCCCGCTGATCAAATGGG
>JALSJL010000025.1 GCA_026989405.1 Marinosulfonomonas sp.
CTATGTGAACCCGGAAGGCCCCAACGGAGAGCCCGATGTCATCGGCTCGGGCCGCGACATCCGCGAAACCTTCGCCCGCATGGCGATGGATGACGAGGAAACCGTAGCGCTGGTCGCCGGCGGCCACACCTTCGGCAAATGTCACGGTGCGGCCGATGCGGCCCATGTCGGCCCGGAGCCGGAAGCCGCCCCGATCCAGCAGCAGGGGCTGGGCTGGAAAAGCGACTATGGCACGGGCCACGGGCCGGACACGATTTCCAGCGGCATCGAAGGGGCCTGGACGGCCGACCCGATCAAGTGGGACAATGGCTATTTCGACCTGCTGTTCGGCTATGACTGGAACCTCGTCAAAAGCCCCGCCGGTGCCTGGCAGTGGGTGCCGGTCAACCCCGACGAAAAGGACATGGCGCCAACCGTCGACGGCAAGGGCGACAAGGTCACGACGATCATGACCACCGCCGACATGGCGATGCGGATGGACCCGATCTATGGGCCGATCTCGCGCCGTTTCCATGAAAACCCCGACCAGTTCGCCGACGCATTCGCGCGCGCCTGGTTCAAGCTGACCCACCGCGACATGGGTCCGCGGGTGCGCTACCTGGGGCCGGAAGTGCCGGAAGAAGAACTGATCTGGCAAGATCCGATCCCGGCGCTCGACCATGACCTGATCGACGATGCCGACATTGCCGACCTCAAGGCCCGCATCCTCGACACCGGCCTGACCACCTCCGAGCTGGTTTCGACCGCCTGGGCCTCGGCGGCCACGTTCCGCGGCTCTGACATGCGCGGCGGGGCCAACGGCGCGCGCATCCGGCTGGCGCCGCAAAACAGCTGGGTCGTGAACCGGCCCGAACAGCTGGCCAAGGTGCTCAAGGCGCTCGAAGGCGTGCAGGCGGCGTTCAACGGCGCGCAATCGGGCAACAAGAAGGTGTCGATGGCCGACCTGATCGTGCTGGGCGGCAATGCAGCCATCGAAAAGGCCGCGCGCGAGGCCGGGCACGATGTCGAGGTGCCCTTCACGCCGGGCCGCACCGATGCGACCCAGGAACAGACCGATGTCGCGTCAATGGCGGTGCTTGAACCCTTCGCCGACGGGTTCCGCAACTACCTGAAGAAGCCCTGCGACATCACGCCCGAAGAACTGCTGATCGACCGCGCGCAACTGCTGACGCTCAGCGCGCCCGAAATGACGGTGCTGGTCGGCGGGCTGCGGGTGCTGGGGGCCAACTACGACGGCTCGGACCTTGGCGTGTTCACCGACAATCCGGGCAAGCTGGGCAACGACTTTTTCGTCAACCTTCTGGACCTGGACACCGAATGGGTGCCCACGTCGGACGACGAACTGTTGTTCGAAGGCCGCGACCGTGCGAGCGGCAAGGTCAAATGGACCGGCACGCGGGTTGACCTGGTGTTCGGATCAAACTCGCAACTGCGGGCGATATCCGAGGTCTATGCGCAGGCCGGCAACGAACAGGCTTTCGTGAAGGACTTCGTCGGGGCCTGGAACAAGGTGATGAACGCCGACCGGTTCGACCTGGCCTGAAGGCGCTGAAAACACGTCGGGCGCGGCCTCGCAAGGGGCCGCGCTGGTTTCGTTTCAGGTCAGGTATGGTCAAGGCGCGGATCATGAATTCCGGTCGGAAAGCCGCGCGGCATCAGCCCTGACTGGAACCATGACACGAAGCTGTAGATCGAAAACACCGCAAGCCCGGTGGCTTTTCGAATGTCACGCGCATAGGGCACCATGTTGGTGCATTCCAGAACGATCGCCCCGACATCGCGGTGTCGACGCACCAGGTCGGCAGCCGCGTCCAGCAGGTCCAGCCGGCAGGCGTCGAAATCGATCTCGGTTGCATCGCCCAGGATCGCCGCGCTGAAGCAGCGCCCGCCATCGGTGCCCACGATCGGTGTGTCCGGGTCGACCCCGGCGGCGGCCAGATGCGGGGCACTCAGCGTGCCTGCCGAAATCGTCAGGATACCGACACGCCGGCCCGGCGGCAGCAGGGCCTGCACCATCGGCACCTGCATCAGTGAAGACGTGGCCACCGGCACGCCAAGGGCCGTGCGCAGCCGGTCCTGGATCAGCGTCAGAAACCCGCAGTTCGTGGTGATCCCGTCACAGCCCATGGCCACAAGATCGCGCCCGGCCGCGATGAATTCGTCGGCCAGCCGCGACGCATCCCCGCGCACCACCTTTTCGGGCGTCGCCCCGCGCACCACCCGGTAGTGGACCGGAAACGGCCAGGTCAGGGCGTTGCCGATATCGCCCGGAATGCGCGGAAACCGGGTGTCCAGCATCAGTATGCCGACACTCGCGCCATAGACCGCCTTGCCGCCCTGTTGCATCCCTTGTCCTTTCAGCCTTGCCGCAGCCCCCGTTCGCGCGCAATCTTGCACCGCACCCGGTAACCTGGGAAGCGAAAACTCCGGCCAGCAGGGAAAACGCGATCAATGTCCAACCAGATGACCGGCGCCGAAGCGATGGTGCGCATGTTGCAGGCGCATGGGGTGCGCCATGTCTTCGGGCTCGCCGGCGATACCACGCTGCCGTTCTACGACGCCATGCTCCGGCTGGATCACGGCATCACCCATGTCGTCGTTCGCGATGAGCGAAGCGCTACCTACATGGCCGACGGCTATGCCCGCGTCACCGGCCGGGTCGGCGTGGCCGAGGGGCCTTCGGGCGGCGGCGCCACCTACATTCTGCCGGGGCTGATCGAGGCATCCGAAAGCTCCTATGCGGTGCTGGCGATCACCACCGATGTCTCCGTGGGCACCTACGGGAAATATCCGCTGACCGAAGTGGACCAGGACGCGCTGATGCGTCCGCTGACCAAATGGAACACCGTGATCCGACAGGCCGCCCACATCCCGCGCATGGTGCGTTCGGCGTTTCGCGCGATGACAACCGGGCGTCCGGGGGCGGCGCATCTGGGGTTGCCCTACGACATCCAGCATGACCCGGTGGATGCCGATGACATCCGGGCCGACCCGCGCCTGCAGACCTTCCCCGCTTACCGGCAAGCGCCGGAACCGGGGGCTGCCGAGGCCGCGCTCGATGCCATCCTGTCCGCGAAAAACCCGCTGATCGTCTGCGGCGGCGGCGTGGTGATCGCCGGGGCGATGGACGAACTGGACAGGCTGGCAAGCCGTCTGGACATCGCGGTCGCGACCTCGATTTCCGGGCAGGGCGCACTGGCTGACACGCATCCCGACTGCCTTGGCGTTGTCGGTTCGAATGGCGGCACCAACGAAACATGGGAAATGATGGAAAGCGCCGATCTCGTGGTGTTCATGGGCGTGCGTGCCGGCTCGACCACCACCGCGCGCTGGGAAGCGCCGGGGCCTGAGACCCGTATCGTGCATTTCGATGCCGACCCGATGGTGATCGGCGCCAATTACCGCACCGAAGTCGGCATCGTGGGCGATCTGCGGCTGTCGCTGGCGCAGCTCAATGCCGAGCTCGACCGACGCGAGGCCCGGGGCTTTGGCGGCGCCGCGGCGGTGGCCGAACGCAAGGCGCGCAAGTTCGCGCGGTTTCGCGAACTTGCGGCCAGCACCGACCGGCCGATCCGCCCCGAACGCGTGGTTGCCGCGCTGATGCAGGTCTTGCCGCCGGATGCCACGCTGGTCTCCGACCCCGGCACCAGTTGCCCCTATGTTTCGGCCTACTACCAGCAGCAGCTTCCGGGGCGATACTTCATCACCAACCGGGCGCATGGGGCGCTTGGCTATTCGATGTCGGCAGCGCTCGGGGCGTGGTTCGGGCGGCCTGCGTCAAAGACGGTGGCGCTGATGGGCGATGGTTCGTTCGGCTTTACGGTTGGCGAGCTCGAGACCATCTGCCGGTGCCGCGCCCCGATCACGATGATCGTGTTTTCCAACGCCTCCTTCGGCTGGATCAAGGCCAGCCAGTTCGCCGACAAGGGCGCGCGATACTACAATGTCGACTTCGACCGCACCGATCATGCGGCCGTGGCGGCGGCCTATGGGGTGAAAAGCTGGCGGGTGGAAGACCCCGCGGCACTGGAAGGCGTCTTGCGCAAGGCGGTCACCCACGACGGCCCGACGCTGGTCGATGTGGTCGTGCAACCTCTGCAAGACACCGCAGCCCCGGTGCGACGCTGGATGGGCTGACGGCTCAGGGCCTTGCGGCAGGCATACGGGGCCATCATGGGGCTGTCTGTTCGGCCATCTTGTGCCGCCTGCTGCATTCAGCGTTGCAATTGATGAAACATCTCGGGCAGACTTGCCCAAAGGTCAGGGAACATTCCATGAGCGCCAGACATATCGCCATCGTCGGGGCCGGCATTGTCGGCGTGGCAAGTGCCATCTGGCTGCGGCGCGCAGGCCATGACGTGACGCTGGTGGATCGGGCCGAGCCGGGCATGGGGGCTTCGTTTGGCAACGGCGGCATCCTGGCAAGCTGCTCGGTCGTGCCGGTCACGGTGCCGGGGCTGATCGCCCGGGGGCCGAAATACCTGCTCGACCGCGACTTTCCGCTGTTCCTGCGTTGGGGCTATTCGCTGAAGCTGCTGCCCTGGCTGGTCCGCTATCTTGCAAATGCCAACGATGCCGACACCCGGCGCATTTCCCGGGCGCTCACGACAATCGTGGGCGACAGCCTCGAGCAGCACCAGGCGCTGGCGGCGGGAACCGAAGCGGAAAAATGGCTGCGCGAAAGCGACTACAGCTATGTCTATGCCGACCGCGCCGCCTTCGAGGCCGACGCCTACGGCTGGGAACTGCGGCGAGAGGCAGGCTTTGTGCCCGAGATCATCGAGGGGCCGCAGGTGCATGAACGCGAGCCGATCCTGTCTCGGGGCATCAAGCTTCTGGCCGTCAACAGGAACCACGGGTTCATTCTTGACCCCGGCGCCTATGTCCGGGCGCTGGCCGCGCATTTTCAGGCCGCCGGCGGGCGCTTCATGCGGGCCGAGGTCAAGGATTTCGACCTGTCGGGCGGGCGCATCCACGCGATCGAAACCGATCAGGGGCGCATTGACTGCGACGGCGCCGTGCTGGCCGCCGGGGTCTGGTCAGGGCCGCTGATGAAAAAGCTGGGCGTCACCGTCCCGCTGGAAGCCGAGCGCGGCTATCACATCGTTTACCGCAACCCCAGCCAGGTTCCGAACGACCCGATGATGCTGGCGGACGGAAAATTCGTTGCTACTCCGATGTCCCGGGGGCTAAGGTGTGCTGGTATAGTCGAATTCGGGGGGCTCACAGACGAACCATCGAAAGCACCGCTTGCCCTGTTGCGGCGCAAGGTGCGCCAGGTCTTTCCCGAGCTGGTAGCCGAGGCGGAAGAAGAATGGCTGGGTTTCCGCCCTGCCCCCTCCGACAGCCTGCCGCTGCTCGGTGAGATCGGCACAACCGGCGTGTTTGCCGCCTTCGGCCACCACCATATCGGGTTGACCGGCGGGCCAAAGACCGGGCGTCTGGTGGCCGATCTGATCCGCGGGCAAGCGATCAATCACGACATGCGCCCGTTCGCGCCAATGCGTTTTGCAAGCGGGCAACAATGAACTCGAACGTGCATCAATCACAGGGAGAAAAAACATGATCGCACTCAGACTGAAACTGACAGCCGCCGTATCGGCCACTGCCTTGCTGCTGGGGGCATCCGCCGCCGTTGCGGTTGAAAAGTGGGATATGCCGATGGCCTATTCCGCGTCCAACTTCCATTCCGAGATGGGCCAGGTCTTTGCCGACAAGGTGCGCGAATACACCGGCGGCGAGATCGACATCACCGTGCATCCGGGCGGCTCGCTCTTCAAGGGCGGCGAAATCAAGCGCGCGATCCAGACCGGCCAGGTGCCGATCGGCGAGCGCTTCATGTCGGCCCATGCCAACGAAGCGCCGCTGCTGGGCTGGGACAACCTGCCCTTTGTCGCCACCACCTACGAAGACAACGAAAAGCTGTGGCAGGCCGCCAAGGACAAGGTGAACCAGCAGCTTTCCGACCTGAACCTCGTGGCGCTCTATACCTGCCCGTGGCCCGGTCAGGGGTTCTACTTCAACAAGGAAGTGAATTCGTCGAAGGACACCCAGGGCGTCAAGTTCCGCTCTTACAACACGGCAACCGCGACATTCGCCGAAGAGCTGGGCATGGTGCCGGTGCAGGTCGAAGCCGCCGAGCTTTCCCAGGCGCTGGCCACCGGCGTGGCCGAAGCCTTCATCTCGTCCGGTTCCACCGGCTACGACCGCAAGGTGTGGGAGAATCTCAGCCACTACTACAAGGTCAACGCCTGGCTGCCGCGCAACTATGTGATGATGAACAAGCAGGTCTGGGATGGTCTCGACGACGCAACCCGCGCCGAGATTCAGAGAGCCGCTGACGAAAC
>JALSJL010000026.1 GCA_026989405.1 Marinosulfonomonas sp.
CGAAGCATCCGAACAATACCCAGGGGGGGCCGGCATTGGCTGGACAGACAAGCAACGGCGCATTCGTCGAATTCGATCGGGTGCAGAAAAGCTATGACGGGGAAGTTCTGGTCGTGAAAGACCTGAACCTTGCCATGCCACAGGGCGAGTTCCTGACGATGCTCGGCCCGTCCGGCTCTGGCAAGACCACCTGCCTGATGATGCTGGCAGGGTTCGAAACCGCCACCAACGGCGAAATCCGGCTGGGTGGGGAAGAGATCAACGACATCCCGCCGCACAAGCGCGGCATCGGCATGGTGTTCCAGAATTACGCGCTGTTTCCGCACATGACGGTGAATGAAAACCTGTCGTTTCCGCTGGAAGTGCGCGGCATGGGCAAGGACGAGCGCGAGGCCAAGGTGAAACGCGCGCTCGACATGGTGCAGATGGGAGAGTTCGGCAACCGCCGCCCGGCGCAGCTTTCGGGCGGGCAGCAGCAGCGCATCGCGCTGGCGCGCGCGCTGGTGTTCGACCCCGAACTGGTGCTGATGGACGAGCCGCTCGGCGCGCTCGACAAGCAGCTGCGCGAGCACATGCAGTATGAAATCAAGCACCTGCACGAAAACCTCGGCATCACTGTGGTCTATGTCACGCACGACCAGTCCGAGGCGCTGACCATGTCGGACCGGGTGGCGGTGTTCAACGATGGCGTGATCCAGCAGCTGGCCCCGCCCGCCGATCTGTATGAACGGCCGGAAAACAGTTTCGTGGCCCAGTTCATCGGTGAAAACAACAAGTTGACCGGAACCGTCAAATCGGTCGAGGGCGAGACCGTCACTGTTGAACTGCCCGGCGGTGCCACCTGCCGGGCGTTGGCGGTCAACAGCGGCGGGGTGGGCAGCGAAACCCTGATCTCGATCCGCCCGGAACGTGTGATCATCGGCGCGGCCCAGGACGCCAACAGCGCTGAAGCCAAAGTGGAAGAGCTGATCTATCTTGGCGATCACATCCGCTGCCGCCTGAATGTTTACGGCAATGACGAATTCATCGTGAAAGTGCCCAACTCGGGCATCGCTTCGCAGGGGCTGTCCGTGGGCGAAACCACCACGATCAGCTGGACGACCGAAGACGCGCGGGCACTGAACCCGCTTTGATGATCTGATGCCGGGGCGGGAGAGCCGCCCGGGCGCGATATGCAGTTCGCTGCACAAATGGGAGAAGAAAATGAAGAAAACACTCATCCTGACAACCGCATTGGCCGGCTTTGCCTTTGCGGCAACGGCCCAGGAGGTCAACGTGATGTCCTGGGGCGGGGCTTACACCAAGAGCCAGGTGGAAGCCTACGGCAAGCCCTTCACCGCTGAAACGGGTATCAAGGTCAACTGGATCGATGCCGACAACCCGGCAACCCCGATCAAGGCGCAGGTCGAAGCGGGCAACGTCACGATTGACGTGGCCGACGTTGAATATTCCGACGCGATCCGCCTGTGTGACGAGGGGCTGCTGGAAGAAATCGACCATTCAATGCTGCCGCCCGCGCCCGATGGAACACCGGCCGAAGAGGACTTCCTTGAAGGGGCCCTGACCGACTGCGCCGTGGCCAATATCGTCTGGTCGACCGTGATGGCCTACAACACCGACAACGTGAACGGACAGCCGACCTCGATCGCCGACTTCTTCGACACCGAGAAGTTCCCGGGCAAGCGGGGCCTGCGCAAGTCGGCCAAGGCGACGCTCGAAATGGCGCTGATGGCTGACGGCGTTCCGGCCGGCGAGGTCTATGACATGCTGGAAACCAAGGAAGGCGTCGATCGGGCTTTTGCCAAGCTTGACACCATCAAGGATGACATCATCTGGTGGGAAGCCGGTGCGCAACCGCCGCAGCTTCTGGCTGACGGCGAGGTGGTCATGTCCACCGCCTACAACGGCCGCATCTTCAACGCAGCCGTGGCCGAAGGCCAGCCGTTCGAGATTGTCTGGGACGGTCAGATCCTTGACTATGACCTGTTCGTGGTTCCCAAGGGCGCGCCCAACAAGGACAACGCCATGAAGTTCATCGCGTTCGCCACCGACACCCAGCGTCTTGCCGACCAGGCAAGCTGGATTTCCTACGGTCCGGCCCGTCGTTCGTCGGGGGCTCTTGTGGGCAAATATGTTGACGGCAAGACCGAGATGGCGCCGCACATGCCGACTTCGGAAGCCGCGCTCAAGAATGCGCTGGTCAATAACTTCGAGTTCTGGGCGGATCGCGACACGGACCTGAACGAGCGGTTCAACGCCTGGCTGTCGAACTGACCTGAAACCGGGCGGCGCGGGTTTTCTCGCGCCGCCGACACATGCGGAGGGGATCCATGCCAAAGGGCTACATGATCGGGCATATCACGGTGCAAAACCCTGATGAATATGCCGAATACGTCCGGGCCGACACGCCGATCGTCGAGCGGTTCGGTGGCCGTTTTCTGGTGCGTGGCGGGCAATGCGAAACCCCTGAAACCCCGGTCAAAGATCGCCATGTGGTGATCGAATTCCCCGACTACGAGACAGCGCGAGAATTTTACTACAGCGACGACTATCAGAAGGTTGCGGAAATCCGCAAAGCCAACGCCGTCAGCGACATCGTCATCGTCGAGGGCACTGAATGAATGACGCTGCCGCCAACGCCGCCAAAGCCGCCAGCCCGGAAATGTCCGACGACCATCTGACCACGGCCGATGGCCGCCCGCTGAAAGTGGCCCTGGCCGAAGCCCAGGCCAAGGCGCGCCGTCGGGCCTTTCTGCTGGTGTTGCCGCTTCTGGCCTTCATCCTGGTGTCGTTCGTTTTCCCGATTACCCAGCTTCTTTATCGCTCGGTCTACAACCCGGCCTTTTCCGACAACATGCCGGCGCTTGTGCAGTGGTTTTCCGAAAACTCCGACAGCACCGAGCCGGGCGAAGACGCTTTCGCGGCTCTTGCCTCCGACCTGAAATCGCTCAGGGAAAACAAGACCGCCGGCATCGTTGGCACGCGCGTGAATTATGACCTGCCTGGCTCGCGCTCGCTGTTCACCAAATCGGCCCGAAAGGCCAGCAAGCTGGAGCCGCCTTACCGCGAGGCCATCCTGGACATCGACGAAGACTGGGCTGACCCGCTCTTGTGGCGCGTCATGCGCACGGCCTCCTCACCGATTACCGGCAGCTTCTACCTCGCCGCTCTCGACCGCACACGCGATGCAGAGGGCAACATCCAGCCGGTTGCCGAGGAACGACAGGTCTACATCAAGCTGTTCAAGCGCACTCTGTTCCTTTCGGCACTGATCACCCTGACCACCCTGATCCTCGGGTTTCCGGTGGCGCATTTGCTGGCCACCCTTCCGCTGCGCCAGTCCAACCTGCTGATGATCTTCGTGCTGCTGCCGTTCTGGACCTCGCTGCTGGTGCGCACCACCTCCTGGATCGTGCTGCTGCAAAGCCAGGGCGTCATCAACAATGTGATGGTCGCCACTGGTGTGCTCGATGACGAAAGCCGCATCCAGATGATCTACAACCAGACCGGCACGATCATCGCCATGACGCATATCCTGCTGCCCTTCATGATCTTGCCGCTTTATTCCGTCATGCGCCCCATCGATCCCTCTTATGTGCGTGCCGCCCGCAGCCTTGGCGCGTCCAGCTGGACGGCGTTCCGCCGCATCTACCTGCCGCAAACCGTGCCCGGTGTCGCCGCCGGCGCGCTGCTCGTCTTCATCCTTGCCGTTGGCTACTACATCACCCCGGCGCTGGTTGGCGGCTCAAATGGCCAGCTGATTTCCAATCTGATCGCCTTCCACATGCAGAAATCGCTGAACTGGTCGCTGGCCGCAGCCCTCGCAGCGCTGTTGTTGGGCGGGGTCCTGATCCTCTACTGGCTCTATGACCGGCTGATCGGCATCGACAACCTGAAGCTCGGATAGTCCCATGGCGCTCCTTTTCATCTTGCCGAAAATACTCCCGCCGGAGGCATCCGCCCCCGCCCAACCCACAACGCAGAGGTAACCCGGATGGCCCTTCCCAAACACGCATCCACCCTCGAACGGGTCTGGCACTACACCTACCTCGTGATCTGCGCGCTGATCTTCCTGTTCCTGATCGCACCGATCCTGATCGTGATCCCGCTTTCGTTCAATGCCGAGCCGTATTTCACCTTTACCGAAAAGATGCTCAAACTCGACCCGACCGGATACTCCACGCGCTGGTATGACCTGCTGATGACCTTTGGCATGATCGACCCGGATCGCACACGCGATGCGTCCTGGTGGGCGGATTTCTGGGCCAACTCGTCCTGGATGCGCGCCGCCAAGAACTCGGTGATCATCGGATTTTTCGCGACCATCCTCGCGACTGCATTGGGCACGCTTGCCGCTCTTGGCCTGTCGCGCGCTGAAATGCCCGCGCGCCGGATGATCATGGCGATCCTGATTTCACCGATGATCGTGCCGATCATCATCACTGCCACGGGCCTTTTCTTTTTCTACTCGATGAGCGGGCTGGCCAACACTTACCTGGGCATCATCCTGGCCCATGCGACCTTGGGCATCCCCTTCGTGATCATCACCGTCACGGCCACTCTGGTTGGGTTCGACCAATCGCTGACGCGCGCAGCAGCCTCGCTTGGTGCATCGCCGCAGACGACCTTTTTCAAGATCACCATGCCGCTGATCCTGCCCGGCGTCATATCGGGTGCGCTCTTTGCCTTTGTCACCTCGTTCGACGAGGTCGTGGTCGTGCTGTTTGTGGCGGCCCATGACCAGCAGACAATCCCGCGGCAGATGTGGAATGGCATCCGTGAACAGATCAGCCCGGCAATTCTTGCCGTGGCCACGATCCTTGTGGTCATCTCGACCCTGTTGCTGACCACCATCGAACTCTTGCGCCGCCGTTCCGAGCGGCTGCGCGGGTTGTCGCCGGGGTAGGGCATGGCCCGCTGGCTGCAACAATGGCTGCGGCAAAAAGGAAAACGCGCCCCGAGGGGCGCGTTTTTCGATGGTTCTGCCGGCGGTTCTTCCGGCCCGAAAACTGTGTCAGGCAGCTTCGGCTTGTTCGGCGGCGGCGGCCGCTGCGTTGCGGCGTTCGCTTTCCTCGCGCGACAGCGCGACCGAGGTGCGCACGCCCTTGCCGACAAATTCCATCAGCCCGCTGACCACCCGTTCGTTCGGGTCGATCCCGGCGCATGACAACACTTCACGCCCATCGCGTGAGCGTGCCCAACGGGCGATCTGCTCTGGCCCGTTGCCATATTTTTTATCGTCGGCGATTGCATCATCCAGCGCGGCCAGCACAACGGCTGCGAAGAGTTTTCGCGCGCGTGCGCCCTGTTCGTGGTTGAATGCGGTGCCGTCAACAAAATCAGCCATTCGTTTTCCTTGTTCTTGCTCTTGCACTTTCGTGGCGTTGCGTCCTTATGACAGGTCTTGACCGATTCGGGTATCCCATTTGGGAATACCTCATATGCGCCAAGCGCATAGCTCGACCGATGCAGACACATGATCTAGTCGTCTTGCACCCCCTGCCTTGCGAATATATAGGTCGCGTCATACGCAATGCAACTTTTCGCCACGGTTCAGCCTCATGCCCAAAATCAACGGAAACGAAATTCGCCCCGGCAATATCCTTGAGCATCAGGGCGGCCTTTGGGTCGCGGTCAAGGTTGATCACGTCAAACCCGGAAAAGGCGGCGCCTTCGCCCAGGTCGAGATGCGAAACCTCAGGAACGGCTCGAAACTGAACGAACGTTTCCGCTCGGCCGACAAGGTCGAACGCGTGCGCCTCGAGCAGAAGGACCAGCAGTTCCTTTACGAAAACGACGGCATGCTGGTGTTCATGGACAACGAAACCTTCGAGCAGATCGAACTGCCCGCCGAGATCCTCGGCGACCGGCGCCCGTTCCTGCAGGACGGCATGACCGTGCAGATCGAGTATTACGACGAAGAGGCGCTGTCGGCTTCGCTGCCGCAGAAAGTCACCTGCAAGGTGGTCGAGACCGAACCGGTGGTCAAGGGCCAGACCGCCGCCAACAGTTTCAAGCCGGCGGTGCTCGACAACGGGCTCAAGGTGATGGTGCCGCCTTTCGTGGGTCAGGACGAAGATATCATCGTGAACACCGAAACCTTCGAATACGCCGAACGCGCGTAACCCGGTCTCTGCTTTCAGTTCCAAGGCCCGTTCCTGCGAAAAGGGAGCGGGCCTTTTCCTTTTCATTGTTCAGCAATAGAGCACCCGACTTTGGCCGAACAAGAGCCGGCGGACAACAGGTTTTTCCGCGCCAGGCGTTTTCTGCCCGGACGGCAAACGCTACCTTTTTTTGCGAATCACTCGATGCGTGTTACTTGATATCGATATGCAATTGCCGAG
>JALSJL010000027.1 GCA_026989405.1 Marinosulfonomonas sp.
CGCAGTCCGCGGGCCGAGAACGGCACAAGCGCCTGGTCGGAAAGGCGCAGCTGGACGCGGCCAAAACGGCGCCACGGGTAACTGTCAGCAATGATCCGGCGCAGTCGCAAGCTTGCGATACCGCAGCGGCCGAGACAGGCGAGAAACCCGGCAATCATCAGCGCGACAATCGTGTGTTGCAGCCACCCGGCAGGCTGCAGCAACCCCGCGCCAAGCGTTTCGCGCAGACTCAGAAGGCGCTCCATATCGGTCGGGCTCATGGCAATGGCGCCATTGAGATACTGTGCCAGCATGATGTCCGAGAGGTTCAGGTGCAGGCTGTTGGGCAGCAACCCGGCGCTTGTCATCTGCCTGTAGGCGAAGGCGATAAACGGGCTGAAAACGATTGCCAGAAACACCGCGTTCAGCAGCGCAAGCTGGGTGCCGTAGGCATGGCGCATGCCGGTTCGGTTCAAGACGAAACGTGTAACGAGCCACAAGGAAAATGCCACCACCAGCAGGATATTCGCATTGATGTAGGCATCAAAAGCAGAGCTAATCCGTGTCATTTTTCAACCTTCTTTCGACGAGGGCCCGAATTTCCTCCAATGCCTCTTCGGTCAGATCGTAGTCATCGACAAGACGCGCGATCAGCATGGTCGGCGTGTTGTCAAACAGCTTTTCTGACAGGGCTTTCAGTGTGCGCGATTGATACGCGTCCTTTTCCAGCAGGGGTTTGTAGACGAATGTCTTGCCCTTTTTTCGGCTGGTCACAAATTCCTTCTGTTCAAGAATGCGCAGGATCGTGGCCGCCGAGGTGTAGGCCAGGTTGCGTTCGGGGGCGAGCAGCCCCATCACGTCGCGAACCGTGCCCTCTCCCAGCTTCCAGAGCTGGGTCATGAACTCCAGCTCAACCTCGGTGAGAAACTCGCGTTTTTCTTTCTTCATGTCTGTTCCGTCGGCTTCGGGGCGTTCCAGGCGCTTGCCCCGACTAAATACGATAGGCGTGGATTTCCCAAGTCCTTTTCCGTTTTCGCGATTTGTCATCACACTTTCCGGAAGCAGAAAACGCCCCAGCCGATGGCCAGCCCCAGGGGAATCCAGAGCGGCTGGCCGAACAGCCCCAGCCAGGCAAGAAAGATGTAGGCCGAGCCGAGAAGGGTGATGAACAACCGGTCGCCGCGGGTGGTTGTCAGCCCGAAAACCCCCTTGCGTTCAGCCCCGCCCGGGTGGCGGATTTCGATCACGGTCAACACCGCCATCGCCGAAAATATCGCGATGAAAAACAGGGCCGTGGGCCAGGTCCATGCCATCCAGTTCAGCATCACACCCGCCCCAGGGCAAAGCCCTTTGCGATGTGGTTTCGCACAAACCAGATGACGATGGCGCCGGGGATGATCGTCAGCGTTCCGGCGGCGGCCAGAAGCCCCAGTTCATACCCGGCAGAAGATGCGGTTTTGGTCATGGTTGCGGCAATCGGCTTGGCCGCCACGGCGGTCAGGGTCTTGGCAAGCAAGAGTTCGACCCAGGAGAACATGAAGCAGAAGAATGCAGCCACCCCGACGCCCGCCTTGATGGTCGGAAGAAAGATCCTGGTGAAAAATCGCGGAAAGGAATAGCCATCGACATAGGCCGTTTCGTCCAGCTCCTTGGGCACGCTGCTCATGAAGCCTTCGAGGATCCAGACCGCCAACGGCACGTTGAACAAGGTGTGCGCAAGCGCCACCGCGATATGGGTGTCAAACAGGCCAACCGCCGAATAAAGCTGAAAGAACGGCAGCGCAAAAACCGCAGCCGGGGCCATGCGGTTGGTCAGCAGCCAGAAGAAAAGGTGCTTGTCGCCCAGAAAACGATAGCGCGAAAACGCGTAAGCTGCGGGTAGGGCCACTGCCAGTGAAATGACCGTGTTCAGTGCGACATAGGTGATCGAGTTGAAATATCCCCAATACCAGGTCGGATCGGTGAAGATCGTGCGGTAGTTGTCAAACGTCCATGTCTGCGGGAACAGTGAAAACCCTGACAGGATTTCGCCGGTCGTCTTGAAGCTCATGGCAATCAGCCAGTAGATCGGCAGCAGCAGGAACAGGATGTAGAGCAGCGGTATCAGGCTTCGTTTGCGCATCGCTTTTCCCTTTACTCATCATCTTTCGTCATCAGCGTGTAGAACAGCCATGAGACGAAAAGCGTTATGACAAAATAGATCAGCGACATCGCCGCCGCAGGCCCGAGGTCGAACTGGCCGAGCGCGATTTTCACCAGATCAATCGACAAGAGCGTTGTCGCGTTCCCTGGCCCGCCACCGGTCAGAACGAAAGGTTCGGTATAGATGTTGAAGCTGTCCATGAAGCGCAGCAGGATGGCGATGGTCAGCACCTGTTTCATCTTCGGCAACTGGATGTGGCGAAACACGGACCAGTTGGATGCGCCGTCGATCCTGGCGGCCTGATAGTAGGCTTCCGGGATCGAGACCAGACCGGCGTAGCTGAGCAGCACCACCAGCGATGTCCAGTGCCAGACATCCATCACGATGATCGTGGCCCAGGCCGCGAACGGGTCTTGTGTCATGTTGTAGTCGATGCCCAGAACGTGGTTCATCAGATAACCCAGCAGCCCGATGTCGGGCAGGGTAAAGATGTTCCACATGGCGCCCACGACGTTCCAGGGGATCAGCATCGGCAGGGCCATCAGAACCAGGCAGACCGGCACCCAGAAGCCCGAACGCGGCATCGACAGGGCGATGATCACGCCGAGCGGCACCTCGATCGCCAGGATCATGCCGGTGAACATGAACTGCCGTCCAAGGGCGGCGTGGAAGCGTTCGGAGCGCAGCAGTTTTTCGAACCAGCCCAGCCCTTCCCAGAAGAACAGGTTGTTGCCGAAAGTTTCCTGCACCGAGTAGTTGACCACCGTCATCATCGGGATCAGCGCGTTGAAGGCCACCAGCAGCAGGACCGGCAGAACGAAAAACCACGCCTTCTGATTTTGCTTCTTCATCGCGCACGCTCCTTCGGTTGGCTGGCGATGCGTCCGCCGCGGTAGATGCGGGTTCTCGCGGGGTCAAAGCCGATGGCGACACGCGTGCCGGTTGCCGGCACGTCATTTTCGACAATCGCCTTGATCAGACTGTTGCCCAGGCGCAGTTCAACCACATTGTGCCGCCCGACATCGGCCACCTTGACAATCTCGGCCTCCAGCGGGCCGGAGCCAAGCGAGATGTGCTCTGGCCGCACCCCGATTTCGGCATCCCCGTCACCTGTGGCCGGACCCTCGGTTTCGATGTGCTGCCCGTTGAACCAGGCCTGTCCGTCGCGCAGGGTGCAGGGCAGGATGTTCATGCCGGGCGAGCCGATGAAGTGGCCCACGAAAGTATGCGCGGGGCGCTCGAACAGTTCGACCGGGGTGCCGATCTGGACAATTTCGCCATCCTTCATCACCACCACCTGATCCGCGAACGTCAGGGCCTCGGTCTGGTCATGGGTGACATAGATCATCGTGGCGCGCACCCGCTGATGCAGTTCTTTCAGTTTTGAGCGCAGCTTCCATTTCAGATGAGGGTCGATCACCGTCAGCGGTTCATCGAACATGATCACGTTTACATCCTTGCGCACCAGCCCGCGCCCCATGGATATCTTTTGCTTGTTGTCGGCCGACAGTCCCGCGGCGCGGATTGTCAGCAGGTCGTCAAGTTCAAGCATTTCGGCGATCTCGTGCACCCGCGCGCCCACGGTGGCCTCGTCAACTCCGCGGTTGCGCAGCGGGAAGGCCAGGTTGTCGAAAACGGTCATCGTGTCGTAAATCACCGGAAACTGGAAAACCTGCGCGATGTTGCGCTTGTCGGGGGGCAGGGCGGTGACGTCGCGATCATCGAACAGGACTTTGCCTTGCGAGGGCTGCAACAGCCCCGATATGATGTTCAAGAGGGTGGTCTTGCCGCACCCTGACGGACCCAGCAGCGCATAGGCGCCGCCGTCGTCCCAGTCGAGGTCGATTTCCTTGAGCGCATAGTCATCCGGGCCTTCCGGCTTTGGATTATAGCTGTGGCGCAGCTTCGAGAGCGTTATTTTTGCCATCGTCCCCGCCTCAGGCAACCCGCTGCCCGTCGGGCGCGAAATAAAAGCACTTGCTCGGGTCGAGATAAAAGACGTGGTCTTCTCCGATCGTGTAGGGATGCACCCCATGGGCCAGTGAAACCCAGTTGTTGCCATTCAGGATGAACTGGGCAGAACTGCTGGAGCCGCTGATCTCTGTCACCTGAACCTGACCGGAAAGCGCGACCACATTTTCGTCGGGTCTGGTCGGGGTGACGTAGTCGGGCCGCACTGCCACGGTGTAACGGCCATCCGCAAGCTCCGCTGCCGGGCCGGTCAACTGCCAATTTATCTGATCATCAAGGTAGGCGACATTGCCGCGCTTTTCGATTTCGGCGGCGTTGATCGGCGGGTTGGAAAACACGCGTGCAGACAGCAGGTCGACCGGATTTCGGAAAATCCTGGCCGTCGGGCCGAACTGGGTCACGCGCCCGTCATGCATGAGCGCCGTCCATCCGCCCAGAAGCAGCGCTTCTTCCGGCTCGGAGGTCGCGTAGACCACGACAGAGCCGCGACCGGCAAACAGTTCGGGCAACTGGTCGCGCAGTTCTTCGCGCAGCTTGTAGTCGAGGTTGGCCAGCGGCTCGTCCAGAAAAATGGCTTTGCTGTCCTTGGCAATTGCGCGCGCAAGCGCGGTGCGCTGTTGCTGGCCGCCCGACAGTTCATGCGGGCGGCGGTTCAGCATCGGGCGCAGTTGCAAAATGTCGGCGGCCTGCTCGACCCGGCCCTGAATTTCGGATTTGGCCATCCCCGCGACGCGCAGGGGTGAGGCGATGTTATCGTAGACCGTCCAATGCGGGTAGTTGACGAAGAACTGGTGCACCAGGGCGATGTTGCGTTTTTGCGGCGACAAGCGGGTGACGTCCAGGCCATCCATGAAAATCTGGCCGTCGGACACACTGTCCAGCCCCGCCATCAGTTTGATCAATGAGGTTTTTCCGGCGCCAGTCTCGCCGAGCAGGACATTGAAATGCCCCGGCTCAAGGCGTAACGAGGTTTCCTTGATATGGGTCACCGCGCCGACGCGTTTGGTGATATTTTTGAGTTCAAGGGCCATTTTGTTCCGGCGGGTTGGGTGTTCTCGGAGGGTCTCCGGGGCCGTTTGGCCCCGGAGTCTGGTGAGTGGCCGGCGTGGAAACCGGCACGGGAGAGACCTTAGTTCTGGCCCCAGCGGGCGACCAGTTCATCGTAGTTGATGGTCATGCCCTGTGGCTTTTCGTTGTCCAGCTTGGGCTTGGGGGCGCCGGGCTGCGAAAGCCAATACTCCGGGTCACGCTCTTCGTTCAGTCGCGGCCCGCAACCGCCATAGACATTGGCGGCTTCGTCAGCGGCCTGCATGCGCGCCATGGTGATGTCCATCTCTTCGGCCAGACGATCCATTGCCTGTTGCGGGGTGAAGGCGCCCGAGTTCACATCGCCGATCTGCTGCCACCAGATCTGCGCCAGCTTCGGGTAGTCGGGCACGTTGATGCCGGTTGGCGACCACCGCACGCGGTCGGGTGAACGATAGAATTCCACGAGGCCGCCCAGCTTGGGCGCACGTTCCGTAAAGCTCTCATGGTTGATCGAGCTGTCACGGATGAAGGTCAGACCCACATGGCTTTTCTTGACGTCCACCGTCTTGGACACGGCGAACTGGGCATAGAGCCACGCAGCCTTGGCACGGTCAACCGGCGTGGATTTCAGGATCGTCCACGACCCCACATCCTGATAGCCGACCTTCTGGCCTTCTTCCCAATAGGGGCCATGCGGGCTGGGCGCCATCCGCCACAGCGGGTTGCCGTCGGCGTCGACCGTGTTGTTGCCTTCTGACTGCGGTTTCACCATGTCGGCGGTGAAGGCCGTATACCAGAAGATCTGTTGGGCGACGTTGCCCTGGCTCAGCGCCGGCAGCGACTGGTAGAAGTCAAACGACGCCGCGCCGGGGGGTGCATAGGCGCGCAGCCATTCATCCCATTTGCGGATCGCATAGACTGCCGCCGGGCCGTTGGCCGCACCGCCGCGCGTGACGCTCGATCCGACCGGGTTGCAGGTGCCCGCTTCCATGCGGATGCCCCATTCATCAACCGGGATGCCATTTGGCTCTCCCTTGTCGCCGGCGCCTGCCATCGACAACCAGGCGTCTGTCATGCGCCAACCAAGGTCGGGCGCGCGCTTGCCATAGTCCATGTGGCCGTAAATGCGCACGCCGTCGATTTCTTTCACGTCGTTGGAAAAGAACTCGGCGATGTCCTCATAGGCGGACCAGTTGACCG
>JALSJL010000028.1 GCA_026989405.1 Marinosulfonomonas sp.
TCAAATGCTTGCAATGCCTGCTAAGCAGCTAATCAAGCTAATGCAAGACGGATCAAGGGGAAAGCACATGGCAAAACTGGCGTTTCTGGGACTTGGGGTGATGGGCTACCCGATGGCGGGCCATCTGGTGAATGCCGGTCACGACGTGACGGTCTACAACCGGACAAGGCAAAAGGCCGAGGCCTGGGTCGACGAATACGGCGGCCAGGCTGCGCACACGCCGGCCGAAGCGGCCGACGGGGCCGAATTTGTCATGGCCTGTGTCGGCAATGACGATGACCTGCGCGGCATTTGTCTTGGCGATGCCGGTGCCTTCGCCGGAATGGCCGGCGGCAGCGTCCTTGTCGATCACACGACGGTATCGGCCGCAGTCACGCGCGAACTGCATGAGACTGCGGCGGGTCAGGGCATCGCCTTTGTCGATGCGCCGGTTTCGGGCGGGCAGGCGGGGGCCGAGAACGGCCAGCTTGTCATCATGTGCGGCGGTGAAAAAGAGGCCTTCGCGCGCGCGGAACCGATCATGGCGAGCTATGCGAAAACCGTGCGGCTCATGGGCGAAAGCGGGGCCGGGCAATTGACAAAGATGGCCAACCAGATCGCCATTGCCGGGCTGGTGCAGGGGCTGTCCGAAGCGTTGCATTTCGCCGAAAAAGCCGGCCTCGACGGGCGCGCGGTGGTTGAGGTGATCGGCGGCGGGGCGGCGGGGTCATGGCAGATGATGAACCGCTACGAGACGATGCTTGATGGCGAATTCGACCACGGCTTCGCGGTGGATCTGATGCGCAAGGACCTGGCGATCTGCCTGTCGACGGCCGACGACAACGGGGCCAGCCTGCCGGTGACGGCGCTGGTTGACCAGTTCTACAAGGACGTGCAGAAGATGGGCGGCGGGCGCTGGGACACATCGAGCCTGATTGCGCGGCTGCG
Source organism: Marinosulfonomonas sp. (assembly GCA_026989405.1). Lineage (GTDB taxonomy): Bacteria > Pseudomonadota > Alphaproteobacteria > Rhodobacterales > Rhodobacteraceae > JAJRUE01. The sequence continues at coordinate 928 of JALSJL010000028.1, forward strand.
GGCCTTTGGCTGAAAGAAACCTGTGCCGCGTACGCGGCGCATTTTCCGTTTGCGCCCGCCTGCGGCGGTCGCGCGGCCTCCGGCGGGGATATTTTGCAAAGAAGAAACCCCGGGCTGTCAGGGAATGTCGAACTCGGGCGGGGCAAGCTCGAACCCTTCGAAGCGGAAGCCGGGGCTGACGGTGCAGCCGACAAGAGTCCAGTCGCCGGTCGTGCGGGCAGATTGCCAATGGCGTATCGGCACGATCAGTTGGGGCGCGTGACCTGAGAGGATGTCGGGGCCGAGCAGGTGCTGCGACTTTGGTCCGCTTTCGGACCGCGCCAGCGACAGCAACAGCGGCGCGCCGGCGTGGAAATGCCAGATCTCGACCGCATCGATGCGATGCCAGTGGCTGTGCTCGCCGGCCTGAAGGAGATAGTAGATGCTGGTGCCGGCAGGTCGGGCGCCTTTTGGGGCCGGGGCCTTCCAGGTTTGCCGATAGTGGCCACCTTCCGGGTGCGGCGTCAGCTTCAGGTGCTCGATGATGCTGGCAGCGTCGGTCATCTTTCATCCAGTCGCAGATCGGGGGCGGGGCCGGGGGTTGTCTTGTGGCCGGCATGGTTGGCGCGCAAGATCGCATAAAGCCAGTAGAACGTCGAGACCGGCACGGTGATCAGCGCCACGGGCACGTTGGTTTCCCACTCGATCTCAAGGGCCTTCATCGTCGCGTATGTGGCGATGGCCGTGGCCGGAAGCAGGATTGCGGTCGTGTAGTGGCGGGCCGGGATGCGCAGGCTGAAGAGCCGTGCCAGCCAGCTGTTGTTCGGGCTGGCGCGTCCGGCGTTGAGCGATGCCAGTGAAACCACCAGCAGGAACGGCAGGATCAGCGAGAACGGAAACAGCGGCAGGAACCAGCCCAGGAGCCAGGCCAGCATGGCCAGGGCCAGGAAGGTCAGAAATTCCCGCGGGGCGGGGCGGGGCGGCGGCGGGAACCTGTCAAGTAACAGGTGACCGCCGATAAACAGCACCCAGCCGGCCAGAAATTGCGAGGCAAATTCCGATACAGGATGCCAGGCCCAGGCGATCGAGCCGGCGGTTTCGTCTTCCACGACGTTCCAGAGGTAGGCATTCCAGACGCCCAACCCCAGCCCGATGGCAATATTGAGCAAAGCCCGGGCGCGCGCGCTGCCGGTTGCCATGACCCGACGATAGAGAAAGTAGCCGACCGAAACCGTGAACAATGCGTGCCAGGCCAGCGGGGTCCAGGCGACCGAGAACGGTAGCGACAGATACAGCTGGGGCACCGGGATTCCCTCGATCATGAAGCCGAACATGGCGGCAGAAACGAAGAAGCCGGCAAAGGCCCGCACCTGAAAGGCGCGCAATGTCAGAATGAACAGGTGGCCAAACAGGCCGTAGATCAGGACAAGGCCGGCAAGACCGGTGCCGGTATCGATCTGGTAGAATCAGAATTCGGAGAAGGCCGCGAAGATCGCGCCAATGGCGACCATTTGCGCAAGGCACTTCCCCATCGCCCCGATCACGATGCCGGCTCGCGGTCGCGGTCGCGGTCGCGCTCGCCGTGTGTCCCGCTGTCGCGGCGCTCCAGATGGCCCGGGTGATTTGCCCGAAACAGTGCATATACCCAGTAGACCGATGCCAGGGGCACCACGAGCACGGCGATCACGACATTGGTTTCCCATTCCAGCCGGGCCCAGGCCATGGCCTGGTAGGTGGCGATGGCCATGACCGGGATCAACAGCGACACCCCATAGCGCCGCAGCGCAATGCGATAGGAAAAGAACGTTTCCAACCAGCTGCTTTCGGGGCGGCTGCGCCCGGCCCGCAGTGCGGCGAAAGACACCAGAAGCAGGGCAGGCAGCGCAAGAGACAGGGGAAACATCACCCAGAGATAGGTCAACAGGTAGGGCAGGATCGCCAGCGACAGGAACAGGCCGAATTCAAGACGGCCTGGCGGGCGGGGTGGCGGCGGGAACATGTCAAGCAGCACATGCCCGAGCAGGAAAAACGCCCAGCCCATCAGGAACTGTGCTGCGAAGGCGCTGGTGGGTTGCCAGCTGAACGCGACCGGGTCCGTCCCTTCGACGACGGTCCAGAAATAGGCGTTCCAGATGCCAAAAGCGAGACCGATGGCGGCATTCAACAGCACGGCATTGCGCGCAGATGGGGCGCTCATGACCCGACGATAAAGGAAATACCCGACGCCAATGGTGAACAGCGCATGCCAGGCCAGACTGGTCCAGGCAATGGAAAATGGCAGGTTCAGGTAAAGAACCGGCACCACCGTGCCTTCCACGAGAAAGCCGAAAACGCCCGCCGCCACGAACAGGCCGGCAAATGAGCAGACCTGAAAATACCTGAGCGTGAGCAGGAACACATACCCGAACAGCCCGTAGGCCACGATCAGGCCGATCTGGCCCATGCCAAGTTCAATCGGATAAGCCCAGAATTCGGAAACCGCGCTGAACATCGCGCCAACGGCCACGATCCGGGCGGCCCGGTGCAGCACGCCGCGGGCCCAGGGTCGGGAGAGGAGCGCCGCCCTCACCGCACGACCGACCGGCCCGCATATTGCGCCGTTTCGCCCAGCTCTTCCTCGATGCGGATCAGCTGGTTGTATTTGGCCAACCGGTCCGAGCGCGAAAGCGAGCCGGTCTTGATCTGGCCGCAGTTGGTGGCGACCGCCAGGTCGGCAATCGTCGCGTCCTCGGTTTCGCCCGAGCGGTGGCTCATCACGTTGGTGAAGCCCGCGCGATGCGCCATATCGACGGCGCGCAGGGTCTCGCTGAGCGTGCCGATCTGATTGACCTTGACCAGCATCGAATTGGCCGCGCCCTCGGCGATGCCGCGCGCGAGCCGCTTGGGATTGGTGACAAACAGGTCATCGCCCACCAGTTGCACCTTGTCGCCAAGTGCCTCGGTCAGTTCGACCCAGCCCGACCAGTCGTCTTCGGCCATGCCGTCCTCGATCGAGATGATCGGGTAATCGGAAAGCAGCGCCTCCAGATAGACGATGTTTTCCTCGCTGGTCATGGCCTTGCCTTCGCCGGCCATGACATAGCGGCCATCGCGATAGTATTCCGTCGCGGCGCAGTCCAGCGCCAGGCAAATGTCGTCACCGGGCGCGTAGCCGGTCTTTTCGATCGCCCGGAGAATGAAATCCAGCGCGTCGCGTGTGCTGGACAGCGCCGGTGCAAAACCGCCTTCGTCGCCCACGGCGGTCGACAGGCCGGCTGCCGAAAGCTCGGACTTCAGGGTGTGGAAAATCTCGGACCCCATGCGAACGGCGTCGCGGATGTTGGTCGCAGAGACCGGCATGATCATGAATTCCTGGATGTCGATCGGGTTGTCGGCATGTTCGCCACCGTTGATGATGTTCATCATCGGAACCGGCAAGACACGCGCCGACGCGCCGCCGACATAGCGGTAAAGCGGCAAGGCCGAAACATCGGCCGCCGCCTTGGCAACGGCCAGGGAAATTCCAAGGATCGCATTGGCCCCCAGCCGCCCCTTGTTTTCCGTGCCGTCGATTTCGCACATGGCGGCGTCGATGGCTTCCTGCTCGGTGACGTCGAACCCGACCAGCCCTTCTGCCAGCTCTCCATTCACCGCCGCGACAGCGCCAAGCACCCCCTTGCCGTGATAGCGCGACATGTCGCCGTCGCGCTTTTCCACCGCCTCATGCGCGCCGGTCGAGGCGCCGGACGGCACCGCGGCCCGTCCGATCGTGCCGTCTTCCAGAACCACGTCGACTTCGACCGTCGGGTTGCCCCGGCTGTCGAGGATTTCGCGGCCGATGATGTCGATGATGGTGGACATGGGAAATTCCTGCGGGTGATTTCAAACAAGGGTTGGGGGCGTCTTTACAGCCCGCAGACCGCTTAGGAAAGGGGTTTTCCGGCGCCACGGCGGGCGCGTTCGCGCATGAAGGTGTAAAGGCCCGAGACGACAATCACCATCGAACCGGCGATGGTCCAGAAATCCGGGCGCTCGGAAAAGACCAGCATGCCGATCACGATGGCAAACAGGATGCGGGCATACCTGAACGGTGTGATGACCGAAACATCGCCCATGCGCATCGCCAGCGTCAGGGCGTAGTAGCCCGCGCCATCCAGCGCCAGCGCTGCCAGCAGAGCGCCCCATTGCGGCAGGGTCGGGGCCTGGGTCACCGGGTCGAAGGCCAGCAACACCAGAGATGACGGAATCAGCGTCAAGAAGCCGTAGACCGACAGCCGCAGCGGGCTGATGTGGCCGGGGGCGGCGCGGGTGGCCAGATCGCGCAACGACAGGCCAATGACCGCGAGCACGGCAAACAGAGAGGCGGGCTGGAACCCCTCCATTCCCGGCCGGATGACCATGATGACGCCGGCAAACCCGATCATGATCGCGCTCCAGCGTCGCCAGCCGACCGGCTCTCCCATGAACAACGCGGCGCCAAGCGTGATCGCGAGCGGCATCGCCTGGATGATGGCCGAGGCGCTGGCCAGCGGGGTCAGCGCGATGGCGGTCACGAATCCGAAAGTTCCGGCCATTTCCCCCAGGTTGCGCAGCATGATCAGGGGCGAAAACAGATCCCGGCCAAACGGCCTTTCGCCATTGGCGATCGCCAGTGCGGAAAACCCGATCGTTCCGCCGACGCCCAACACCAGCAAGACCAACCCCACCGGCACCGCGTGGGTGACGCCCTTGATGAACATGTCCGCAAGCGCAAACCCGGCCATCGAGGCGACCATCAAGATGATACCGCGCAAGTTTTCCAATGCGGCAAGTCCCGTTGAAAGGTGAAATGGGTGCCGCACAAAAGGCGCGACGGTGGCGCCAGCAGGATCAGCCCAGGGGCCGATTGTCAAGCCGGCGCGTGCCGGTGCCGGTCAGTCCTTCCTGGCGCGCGGAACCCCGTAGAGTTCCAGCCGGTGCCCGCGCAGCTCATAGCCCAGCTTTCGGGCGATCTTTTCCTGCAACGCCTCGATTTCCTCGTCGATGAATTCGATCACCTCGCCGCTGTTGAGATCGATCAGATGATCGTGATGGTCGCGGTCGGCGCTTTCATAGCGCGCACGCCCGTCGCCGAATTCAAGCTTTTCCAGCAGGCCCCAGTCCTCGAACAGTTTCACGGTGCGATAGACCGTGGCCAGCGAAATCTTCGGGTCCAGCTTGCTGGCACGCCGGTAAAGTTCTTCAACGTCGGGGTGGTCGTCGGCCGCTTCCAGAACGCTGGCCACCGTGCGCCGCTGCTCGGTGACGCGCAGCCCCTTTTCCTCGCATTGTTCAATGATCGTCTTGGGCATGCCGTTCCGCCGTCAACCGGGGGCCTCCTGTTTCTTCGGGTCCAGATTAGTGCAATGCCGGGCCATGGTGAAGGCCGCCTACATCA
>JALSJL010000029.1 GCA_026989405.1 Marinosulfonomonas sp.
CGACGCATTGCCACCCGCTATGACAAACTGGCTCGAAACTTCCTGTCAGCTGTCGCGCTGGCTGCTACAATCCTATGGTGGACTTGATTGAGTCTCGACCCTAGGGTCAGGGCCAATTGATCCAGCACCTCTGGTTTGGCAGATCTTGTCTGTGAGGGCAGCTTGACGAGCGCCGTGATCCGGTTGATTATCAGTGAGTTAAGGTGCTCTTGCAGGGAAATTCCGGAGGACGGGATAGTCACGTCATCTCAACGGCTTGGGCCGCTTGAAAATGGCTTCACCATGTCCGGCGCGTCCCAAGCCGTTGAAATTTTGCGACAATCTCGCCAGTGGCACTGGATAAACTGGTCCTGACCCTGGGCGACCGCCCTTGCCGCGCCGTGCGATCCGCTCTATTCAACCAAGAAAAATCAGGCGGATCACATGCGAATTCTGGTAACGAACGATGACGGCATCAATGCCCCCGGTCTTGTCGTGCTGGAGGCAATAGCCCAGGAGATCGCGGGGCCAGACGGTGAGGTCTGGGTCGTGGCGCCCGCTTTCGAACAGTCGGGCGTGGCCCACAAGATCAGCTATACCCACCCGATGATGATCGCGCGTCTGGATGAACGCCGCTACGCCGCCGAAGGCTCGCCCGCCGATTGCGTGCTGGCCGGGCTGCACGACGTGCTGCCACTGGGCCCCGACCTGGTTCTGTCCGGGGTCAACCGCGGCAACAATGCCGGCGAAAACACGCTTTATTCCGGCACCATTGGCGGCGCGATGGAGGCCGCCTTGCAAGGCCTGCCGGCGATTGCCATGTCGCAATACATGGGCGCGGGAAACCGCGATCTGGACAATCCGTTCGAGGCCGCGGCGCATCATGGCGCGGCGCTTGTGCGCAACCTGCTGGACAATGCGATCTGGGATGACGATGACTATCGCCTGTTTTACAACGTCAATTTCCCGCCGCTGGCCGCCGAAAAGGTCAAGGGTCCGAAGATCGTGACGCAAGGCTATCGGCGCGACGCCTTTTTCGGGGTCGAGGCGCATCAGTCACCCTCGGGGCGCCGGTTCCTGTGGATCAAGGGGGGCCCACAGCACCTGCCGGCGGAACCGGGCACCGATGTTACGGCTGCGCTTGAGGGCCATATCGCGGTGACGCCGATGCGCTGCGATCTGACCGCCCATGACATGGTCGACACCCTGAAAGAGCGGCTTGAATGACCAGCGAAGCCGAACGCAAGATGCAGTTTCTTTTCGCGCTGCGCTCCAAGGGCGTCACCGACAAGCGCGTGCTGGAAGCGATGGAAAAGATCGACCGCGGCGCCTTCGTTCGCGGCCTGTTTTCCGAGCGCGCATACGAAGACATGCCGTTGCCGATTGCCTGTGGCCAGACGATCAGCCAGCCCTCGATCGTGGGCATCATGACCCAGGCGCTGGACGTGCGCCCGCGCGACAAGGTGCTCGAAGTCGGCACCGGGTCGGGCTATCAGGCGGCCATCCTCAGCCAGCTTGCGCGACGCGTCTATACCGTCGACAGGTTCCGGCGCCTTGTGGATCAGGCGCAAACGATCTTCGACGAATTGGGCTTGACCAATATCACCGCATTCACGGCCGATGGCAGCCACGGCCTGGCCGATCAGGCCCCGTTTGACCGCATCATCGTCACCGCCGCCGGCGAAGACCCTCCGGGTCCGCTCTTGGCGCAGCTCAAGATTGGCGGTATCATGGTGGTGCCGGTCGGGCAGTCGGATGCGGTTCAGAGCCTGATAAAGGTCAGCCGCAGCGAGACAGGTTACGATTATCAGGAGCTCGCGCCGGTGCGCTTCGTGCCTCTGCTGGAGGGGCTGGGCCAGGAATGACAAGGCGTCGGGCAGGCGCATCAACAACGGCCGGTGACAAAAATGGCCGGGATATTGAGGAATAAGAGCATGGCGGCAGTATCGCGAACTTCTTGGAATATCGGACTGGCCGGGGCGGCGCTCCTGGCGCTTGGCGCCTGTGGCCAGCAGCTGGACTTTGACCTGCGTGGGTTGGCGGGCGGCGGCCTGGATACGGCCAGTGCGGCACGCCAGGCAACCGCGGCGCGACCGCTTCCGGACGCGCGCGGCGTCATCTCCTACCCGAACTATCAGGTGGCGATTGCCCGGCGCGGTGATCGCATTTCGGATGTGGCCGAACGGGTCGGGTTGCCGGCCGGCGAACTGGCCAGATACAATGGCATCCCGCTGGATGCGGCCCTGCGCCAGGGTGAGGTCGTCGCCTTGCCGCGTCGGGTATCGGAACCGTCGGCGGCCACCGGCGCGCTGGTCTCGGGGCCGCTGCAACCGGGGGACATCGACATATCCACCATCGCCGGCGAAGCGATCGACCGCGCCGGAAGCACCGGGCCGGCGCGCGCGCCGTCCAGCCCGCCGCCCTCCGGGACGGAACCGATCCGCCACAAGGTCGAACCGGGCGAAACCGCCTATTCGATATCGCGGCTCTACAATGTATCCGTTCGCGCGCTTGCAGAATGGAATGGCCTGGGGCCGGACCTGGATGTGCGCTCGGGACAGTATCTGCTGATACCGGTTGCCTCAGAAGGCGCCGGCGCACCGGGCCGCAGCCAACAAAGCGCCCCCGGCGAAGGTTCGCCCACGCCCGAACCTCCAAGCGCTGACAAGCCCTTGCCCGATGACGACACCGCCAGCACCCAGCAAGCCCCGGCATCGCCGGATCTGGGTGGAGACCGGACATCGGCTTCGGCAAGCTCGGCATTTGCCACGCCGGTCAAGGGCAAGATCATCCGCGCCTATGTCAAAAAGAAAAATGACGGGATCGACATCGCCGCCGCCGCAGGCGCGCCGGTTCTGGCCGCCCGCAACGGCACGGTTGCAGCGATCACCCGCGACACCGATCAGGTGCCGATTGTCGTGATCAAGCATGACGACAATTATCTCACGGTCTATGCCGGCGTCGACAACCTGAAAGTCAAGAAGGGTGACCGGGTCAAACGCGGTCAGCAAATCGCGACCGTGCGGGCCGGCGACCCCAGCTTTCTGCATTTCGAGATCCGAAAAGGTCTGGACAGCGTCGATCCCGTGCCCCTGCTGAACTAGGGCGTAGACCTGTAAATCCTGCGCCACCGGCGGGATTGTCGCGAAATATCAACGGCTTGGGGTGCGCCGGATATAGTGGTTCTATTTTCAAGCGCCCCAAGCCGTTGAGGTGAAGTGACAATCCCGTCCTTCGGATTTGGCGGATTTTCCCTGTGAGAACACCTTAACTCGCTGATAATCAACCAGATTACGGCACTCGTTAAGCTATCTTCACAGACAAAATCTGCCAAACCAGCGGTGCAGGATTTACAGGTCTACGCCCTAGGGCCAGGCCCGCTTGAACCGAACGGCTGCGCCTTGCCGTTGCCAAGGCATCCCGCGGCTCAGGTGGCCGGTGTGAGGCGCCTGCCCTGGCGGCCAGCCAGGTCTGTCACGAATTGCCACGCGACGCGCCCGGAACGTGCGCCGCGCGTGGCCTGCCATTCAATCGCCTCGGCGCGAAGCTCATCCTCGCCGATCTCCAGGCCGAACGCATCGCAATAGCCCCGCACCATGGCCAGGTAGTCGTCCTGGCTGCAGGGATGAAATCCGAGCCAGAGACCGAAACGGTCTGACAACGACACCTTTTCCTCGACCGCCTCGGACGGGTTGATGGCGCTGGAACGTTCATTTTCGATCATGTCGCGGGGCATCAGGTGGCGCCGGTTCGATGTGGCATAGAACACCACATTGTCGGGCCGCCCCTCGATGCCGCCATCCAGCACGGCCTTGAGCGATTTGTAATGCTCATCGTCATGCGAAAAAGAGAGGTCATCGCAAAACAGCAGAAAGCGTTCCCTGCGCTCTCGCATGATGCACAGAAGCCGTCCGATCGAGGGCAGGTCTTCGCGTTGCACCTCGATCAGCTTCAGATCCGGGTATTCGCCGGCCACGGCTGCGTGGACGGCCTTGACCAGCGAGGATTTCCCCATTCCGCGCGCGCCCCACAACAGAGCATTGTTGGCCGCAAGTCCGCGGGCAAACTGATGGGTGTTGGCAAGCAGCGTATCGCGGGCGCGGTCGATGCCCAGCAGCAGGTTCAGGTCAACGCGGTTGACGCGCTTGACCGGCTGGAGGCGATCGGGATCAATATGCCAGACGTAGGCTTGGGCCGCAGAAAAATCCGGGGCACCCTGGGGCGGTGGCGAAACGCGCTCCAGCGCCGCGGCGATGCGCATCAGCGCGTCGTCGGTCATTTTTCGCCATCACCGGTTTCGCCGGCGTCCTCGTTGTCTTGTGCCTCCTCATCGTCATCGTCAAAGTCGTCGTCATCGAAGATCAGGCCTTCTTCGCGCAGCTTCGCATCCCGGGTCTTTTCCACCCGGCGCACCAGCCAGATCGAGACCTCGTAAAGCCCGTAGACCACGACAAACAGGATGACCTGCGTAATCACATCCGGCGGCGTCACGATGGCCGCCAGAACCAATATGGCCACAACCGCATATTTGCGCACATTGCGCAGCCCTTCCGAACTGACCAGCCCGGCCTTGCCCATCAGCGTCAGAAGAACCGGAAGCTGGAAACACAGCCCGAAAGCCACGATGAACTTGATGGTCAGGCGCAGATATTCCTGGGCCGACCCCTGAAAGGCGATCCCGGCGGTTGCATTGCGCACCTCATCGCTCAACACCGTCCCCGGTTGCTGGAAGCCAAGGAAAAAATCGAACGCCAGCGGCGTGACCACATAGAACGCGAAGGCCGCGCCCAGAAAGAACATCACGGGGGACGCGAACATGAACGGCAGAAAGGCGTTCTTTTCGCTCTTGTAGAGCCCGGGTGCGACGAAACGCCAAAGCTGATAACTGATGTAGGGGAACGCAAGGATCAACCCGCCCAGCAGCGAAATCGAGATGGCAACGAAGAAGCCTTCCTGCAGCTTGATCAGGATCAGCCCGCAGTCATCCTGTCCGCGCTCGGCCATCGCACTGCACAGCGGATGGGTCAGGAAATTGAATATCGGGTTCCACACCGTGAAGCTGATGACCATCCCGATGATGAAGGCCACTGCCGAATGGATGAGCCGGTTGCGCAATTCGGCCAGATGCTCGATCAGCGGCGCCGAGCTGTCTTCGATCTCGTCCTGAACGCTCATCCTTCAGATTTCCTGGCAGGTTTTCGGGGTGCCGGTTTTCTGGCCGCCGGTTTGGCCGCCGGCCCGGGTGATGACGGTTTTTTTGCCGCAGGTTTTTTCCCGGCCGGTTTTCCGGCTGCAGGCTTCTTTGCGGCCGGCTTCCTGGCAGCGGGCTTGCTGGCGGTCGTCGTCGCAGCCGCGCGTTTTGCACCTGCGGCGGGTTTTGCCGGTGTCGCCTCGGCAAGTGCCGCTTCGGCGGCAAGACGGTCAGAGGCAGCCTTTGCGGTGGCTTCCTGAATCTTCTTTGCGGTTTGCGCGCGTTCCTCGCTCAGGGCCTGGGTTGCCGGGCCCTTCCTGGCACCCCCCTTGTCCAACGCGTCCGGCGTCCACTTTTCAAAGTCGCTCACCGCGTCCTGGATGCGGTCCAGCCCCATCTTGCGGGCCGAAGTTGCGTCTTTCAGATCCTTGGCCACGTCCTTGACGCCGGTTTCGTCAGCGGCCTCTTCCATGGCACGGCTGAAATCACTGGCAAGCGCGCGCGCCTTGGCGGTGAACCGCCCCAAGGTACGGAACATTCCCGGCAGGTCCTTGGGGCCCACCACGATCAGCGCCACGACGCCGATCACCAGAAGTTCGGTCCAGCCGATATCAAACATGTGCGCTCAGCCCCGCCCGCGTGCGATCTTCAGACCTTGTCCTTTTCTTCTTCCGGGGTGACGTCCTTGGCCGCGGAAGCCTGATCTTCCAGCTCCTTCTTGCCCTCGTTGACGCCCTTCTTGAAAGATGAAATGCCCTTGCCGACCTCGCCCATGAGCGACGAAATCTTGCCGCGCCCGAAAAGGACAAGCACGACGACGGCGATGAGCAGAAGGCCGGGAAGGCCGATGTTGTTCAGCATGGGTTTGCTCCCTTGTTGGGGCGAACGGCCGCCCCCTAGAATGTCACCTTGTGTATCTATTGGCTCTTGGCGGGCAGGAAAAGAAGCAAAACATCACAATTGCCGACTTTTTCGCTTTCTGCTCAATGATACGGCGATGGCCGTCGGGACAATTTTTCAACTGACAGGTTTTTGTCAGTTGTTAAACTGGCGCATGAACGAATCATTCCCCCCGAAAAGGCCGGCCCGCAAAGATCGGCTGGTCTC
>JALSJL010000030.1 GCA_026989405.1 Marinosulfonomonas sp.
GGCAAGCGAACTGATGCACTTTCACTATGATCCCAGCTACCTGCGTCAGGGCGCCCGGCGCACGACACCGCTGCTCGGCACGGTTTCGGCCTCGGCGCTTGATCGCCGGGCGCTGGAAGATGTCGCCGGGCAACTGGCGGAGCTGATCAAAGACTGACCCCGGGCGCGCCGCTGGCGCAAATCCCGACAATCCATGTCTGCCAGCCGGCGCGGCTCAGGGCCTCTTGGGTCTCCAGGGCCCGATCCAGTGGCATCGCAGCCAGCAGGCCGCCAGCCGTCTGCGGATCGAACAGCAACTGCGCGCGCGCATCATCGCCCGGGTTCAGTTCCGGCACCAGGGCGCGGTTGTCGTCGTAGATCGTCGAGCGGATGCCCCGGGCGGTCAGATCAACCGCCCCCGCCAGGTGGGGAATCGTCTCGAGATCAAGCCGGATGGCAAGGCCCGAGGCGCGTGCGATTTCGGCCGCATGTCCGGCCAGTCCAAAGCCCGTGACATCGCTCAGCGCATGGGCGGCGCGCAGGTGCGGCACCACATCGTGCTGCGGCCGCGCCATGATCCGCAGCGCCTCGGCAACCCAGCGCCCCTGTGCTGCCAGCGCCATGTCGGCGGCCAGAATCACGCCCGTCCCCAGCGGTTTTGTCAGCAACAGAACATCGCCCGGCTGCGCGCCCGACTTGCCGACGGGCGGGTCATCGCTCAGCCCGGTCACGGTAAAGCCGATCGTCAGCTCCGCCCCCTGCGCGGTATGGCCGCCCACCACGGCCGCCCCCGATGCCTGGAACACCTGCGCGGCCGATTGCATGATTTCATCCAGCCACTGCTCCTGCAGTTCGCCGGAAAGCCGGGGCAGGGTGATCGAGGCCACGGCCGCCTGCGCCTCGGCCCCCATGGCCCAGATATCGCCAAGCGCATGAACGGCGGTGATGCGCGCCATCAGGGCCGGGTCGTCGATGAAAGCGCGCAGGTGGTCGGTGCTGATCACCTGCCGGCGTCCGTCAGGGCCGCGCAGGATGGCCGCGTCGTCGCCGGGGCCCGACAAGATGTCATCGCGCCGGTTCAGCGGCAGGCGCGACACGGCCCGGCCAAGGGCCTTGCCCCCGACCTTGGCGCCGCATCCGCCGCACAATGGCTTGTCGCCCAGTGCCTCTGCCACCCCAAGCGCCACCGGACCTTCGGGAAGGTCCGCCGTCATCGGCTGCAGGGCGCGAAACTGATCCATGAATTTCCGGTCGATCCGGTCTTTCAGCTTCCACAGCCGCGGCCCATGCCACATGAGGCCCCATTTGTCGGCCAGCGCGTCCTTTTTGCCAAGCGAGATCAGCTTGAGGTAGTCTTTTTGCGGCTGGAATTTCTTCAGGCTGCCGCCCGACAGTTCAGCGCGCAGATTGTGCAGCAGAACGGGGGCCTGGCGCACGGCGAACACGCCCGCTTTCGGGCGCGGAGCATGGGTCATGTGGGCGCAGTCCCCGACAGCGAAAACCTCGGGTGCGTTCAGCGAACGCAGATGCGGGTCCACTGCGATGAAACCGCCGGCATCCAGTTGCAGATCGGTTTCTTTCAGCCAGTCCTGCGCCCTGGCCCCGGCCGCCCCGACGGTGAAATCCGCAGCAAGGCGCGCGCCCGAGGCAAGCTCGATGTGATCGGCCTCAACCCTGACCGGGGCGTCGCCTTCAATGATCCGAACGCCGGCCTGCGCAAGCGCGCGGCGGAAAAACCGCTGCCGCGAGGGCTTCATCCCCGGCAGGATTTCGGCCCGGTCGATCAGGGCAAGTTCCGCGTCGGCGCGACCGGCCGCGCGCAGGGCGTGGGCCATCGCCAGAACCAGTTCGACGCCGGCAACCCCGCCGCCGATCACTGCCGCGCGCGCCGGCGCGCCGGGGCGCGCGGCATTGGCCCGAAAATCATCCCAGCGCTGTGCGAATGTATCCAGCGGCTTGGCCGGGATCGCGTGGCGGGCGAACCCCGGCAGGTCGGGCATGGCCGACGTGATGCCAATATCGACCGAGGCGACATGAAACGGCAGGGTGCGGCCAGTTTCGAGCCGGGCCGTCCGGGTCCGGGTGTCGATATGGGCAACCCGCCCGAGGATCAGGCGGGCGTTGGAAAACCGCGCAAGCCTGACCAGATCGATGTCCAGTTCCTCGCGCCGGTAATGCCCGGCGACAAAGCCCGGAAGCATGCCTGAATATGGCGCGGTCGGTTCCGGATTGACGACCGTGACGCGCACGCCGGGCAGCGGGTTCATCCCCCACATGCGCAGCACCAGGGCATGGGTGTGGCCGCCGCCGACAAGCAGCAATTCGCGCGTGATCGGTTGGATGGATTGCATGTCTTCGCTCGCCCTTGTCCTGGCCGCCATCCATAGGGCGGGCCGATGTGAAATGACAGGGGCAGGCGCAAATTCGGCGCGGATCGGTGCATTTGCGTCATCTGCTTTACGCCGCCCCGAACGCGGGCTAATCCTTGCCCGATGACCCGGCAAGACAGACAATTGGCACAATCGCTCTTCCAGGCGGGTGTTGCGGCGGCCAACCCGCAGGTTGCGGTGTTGCGCGCCCTGCATGAACGCCCGCTTCGGCAGACGCGCGGCCGGACCTTTGTCGTGGCCGTCGGCAAGGCGGCCCCCGGCATGGCCGAGGCGGTTCTGCCCCGGCTGCACCCAAGCCGGGCCATCGTCGTGACCACGCCGCAAAGCGCGCGCGATCTGCCGGGGGTCGAGCTGCATGCGGCCGCGCATCCGGTGCCGGACGAGGCCGGCCTGAAGGCGGGGCGGGCGGTTCTTGATCTGGCCGCCCGGGCGGGGCCGCGGGACCATGTGGTGGTGCTTGTCAGCGGTGGCGGCTCGGCCCTGTTGCCGGCTCCGGTGGAGGGGGTCAGCCTCGAGGACAAGATCGCGCTCAACGAGGTGCTCTTGTCGTCCGGGCTGGACATCACGGCCATGAACCTCGTGCGCCAGAACCTGTCGCGCATCAAGGGCGGCGGGCTGGCGCGCGCGGCGGCGCCTGCCATGGTCAGCGCGCTGATCCTGTCCGATGTGGTCGGCGACGATCTGCGTGTCGTGGCCAGCGGGCCGACCCTGCCGCCGATCGGCAGTCGCACCCAGGCGCGTGCCTGTCTGCAAAGCGCCGGGCTGTGGGATGTGGTGCCACAGGGCGTGCGCGTGGCGCTTGAGCGGCCCGACGAAGACGGGGCCGTTGCGGCCGTGGCGCGGCTGCGGGTTGACAACCGGCTTGTGGGGTCGAACCGGCAGAGCCTTGAGGCAATGGCCGCCGAAACCCCCTCGGCGACGATGCACAAGGCCCCGTTGGTGGGCGATGTCGACGAGGCCGCCCGCATCATATCCGCCACCACCGGGCCGGGCGTTCACCTGTTTGGCGGCGAAACCACGGTAAAGCTGCGCGGCACGGGCCTTGGCGGGCGCAACCAGGAGCTGGCGCTGCGCGTGGCGCTTCTGGCCGAGGAACAGGGTTGGGCGCCGGGCTGGGTGTTCCTTTCAGGCGGCACCGACGGGCGCGATGGGCCGACGGATGCGGCCGGCGGGCTGGTCGATGCCGGCACGCTGGGGCGCATGCGTGCCGCGGGCGTCGACCCGCAGGCGGCTCTGGCAGACAATGACAGCTACCACGCGCTTCAGGCGGCGGGCGATTTGCTGATCACGGGTGCGACCGGCACCAATGTCGCCGATCTGCAGGTGCTGATCCGCCGCTGAGCGGCGGCAATCGGAAAAAACGACAATTCCCGTCGCGAAATGACAAGTCGGGGCCGGTCCGCGGCTCGCATTCTGGGCCTGCACAGTCAGGGAGGGCGAACCATGAAAACCACGGCACGGGCGGTTGTCATCGGCGGCGGGGTGGTGGGGTGTTCGGTGCTTTATCACCTGACGAAACTGGGCTGGTCGGATGTCATGCTGATCGAACGCTCGGAACTGACCAGCGGCTCGACCTGGCACGCCGCCGGCGGGTTTCACACCCTGAACGCCGACACCAACATGGCCGCGCTCCAGGGCTACACGATCCGGCTCTACGAGGAACTGGAGGCGCTCACCGGCCTTTCCTGCGGGCTGCACCACGTGGGCGGCGTGACGCTGGCCACCAACCGCGACCGGCTGGATTTCCTCAAGGCCGAGCGCGCCAAGCACCGCTACATGGGGCTGGACACCTCGATCATCGGCCCCGACGACATCAAGGCCCTGCTGCCGATCGTCAATACCCGGGACGTTCTGGGCGCGCTCTATGACCCGCTCGACGGCCACCTCGACCCCTCGGGCACCACTCATGCCTATGCGAAAGCCGCGCAGATGGGGGGTGCCGAGATCGTCCTGCGCAACCGGGTGCTGGAACTGAAGCCGACGCCCGAAGGCTGGGACGTGGTGACCGAACAGGGCACCGTGAAGGCCGAACATGTGATCAACGCCGCCGGCCTCTGGGCGCGCGAAGTGGGGGCGATGGCCGGCGTCTACCTGCCGCTGCACCCGATGGAGCACCAGTATTTCCTGACCGACGACCTGCCCGAGGTCTTTGAACGCGAAACCGAGTTGCCGCACTCCATCGACCCCGGCGGCGAAACCTACCTGCGCCAGGAAGGGCGCGGGCTGGTGATCGGCATCTACGAACAAAAGGCCGTGCCCTGGGCGGTGAACGGCACGCCCTGGGATTTCGGCCACGAGTTGCTCAACGACGATCTCGACCGCGTGGCCGAGCCGCTGGAGGCGGCGTTCGAGCGCTACCCGGTGCTGGCGCGCGCCGGGATCAAGAAGGTGATCAACGGCCCCTTCACCTTTGCCCCCGACGGCAACCCGCTGGTCGGCCCGATCCCCGGCAAGCCCGGCCTCTGGTCGGCCTGCGCGGTGATGGCCGGCTTCAGCCAGGGCGGCGGCGTCGGCAAGGCGCTGGCCGAATGGATGGTCGAGGGCGAGTGCGAGCACGACGTCTTCGCCATGGATGTCGCACGCTACGGCGACTGGACCGGGCCGGACTGGACCCGGCTGAAGGTGACGGAAAACTACCAGCGCCGCTTTTCCATCGGCTATCCGAATGAGGAACTGCCGGTGGCCCGACCGCTGGAAACCACGCCGGCCTATGCGATCTGGGATGCGCAGAACGCGGTGTTCGGGCAGGGCTATGGCATGGAGCATGCCAACTGGTTCGCACCCGTTGGCACGCAGCGTCTGGAAACCCCGTCGTTCCGGCGCTCGAATGCACATGATCCGGTGGGTGCCGAATGCCGCGCGGTCCGGGAGGGCGTCGGGATCAATGAAATCCACAATTTCGGCAAATACCTGGTCGAGGGGCCGGGTGCCATCGGCTGGCTCAACCGGATCATGGCCGGACGCATGCCGGGTGTCGGGCGCATCGCGCTGACGCCGATGCTGTCGGAACGCGGCCGACTGATCGGCGACTTTACCCTGATGCGGCTGGGCGAAGACCGGGTGCAACTGACCGCCAGCTACTCGGCGCAGGCCTTCCACATGCGCTGGTTTCTCGACCATCTGGAAGACGGGGTCAGCTTGCGCAACGTCTCGAAAGAGCGGCTGGGGTTCCAGGTCGCCGGTCCCCGCGCGCGCGCGGTGCTGGCGGCGGCGACAGGGGCCGATGTGTCAAACGCCGCGCTGCCGTTTCTTGCGGTGCGCCAGATGGCCATCGGCCACATTCCGGTGACTGTGGCGCGGCTCAGCTACACCGGCGATCTGGGCTATGAGATTTACTGCGCCCGCGACCACCAGGTGGCGCTCTACCAGGCGCTGGCGGCGGCCGGGGCCGGGCAGGGGATGCGCCCCTTCGGGATGCGCGCGATGATGAGCCTGCGGCTGGAAAAGTCATTTGGCGCCTGGATGCGCGAATACCGCCCCGACTACACGCCCGCCGAAACCGGGCTGGACCGGTTCATCGACTGGGGAAAGGCAGGCTTCATCGGCGAAAAACCGGCCCGAGCCCTGCGCCGTTCAGGGCCGAAACGCCGGCTGACCAGCTTTGTCGTCGATGCGCATGATGCCGATGTGGTGGACTACGAGCCGATTTTCGATGGCGAGGACGTTGTGGGGTTTTGCACCTCCGGTGGCTACGCCCACCACGCCGGAAAATCTGTCGCTCTGGGGTTCCTGCCGGCAGATGCCATCGTGGACGGGGCAGGGTTCAGCATCGAAATCCTGGGAGAGCGCCGCGCGGCGCGGGTGCACACCACCGCGCTGTTTGACGCCGACGGATCACGCATGCGCGGCTGAGAATACGGCTATTCGGCCGCTTCGTCCTTCTTGGCGAACTTGCCG
>JALSJL010000031.1 GCA_026989405.1 Marinosulfonomonas sp.
TCATAGCGCCGGATGAAGCCCCACAGCTTGTCCTTGTCCTCGGCCGCCGAAACCGATGCAAGGTTGAGCAGCATCGAAAACGGAACATCCAGCGTGCTCGCCGGCACATTGTGGCCGTGAATATGGAACACCGGGTTGTTCAGCCGCGCCGCCGTGTCCTGGCCCGCATAGGCACGCAACTGCTGGTGATACTCGTCCACCGCTTTCGGGATCACGTCGAAATACATCCGCTTGGCGGTCTGCGGCTTCTGATACATGAAATAGGACAGGCTTTCGGAACTGGCATATTTCAGCCAGTCATCAATCGCGATACCGTTGCCCGACGACTTGGAAATCTTCTGCCCGTTTTCATCCAGAAACAGCTCATAGGTGAACTGCTCGGGCGGACGCGCGCCCAGCACCCGGCAGATCTTCGAGTAAATCTGCGCGTTGGTGCCGTGTTCCTTGCCGAACATCTCGAAATCCACGCCCAGCGCCGCCCAGCGGGCGCCGAAATCGGGCTTCCACTGGAACTTCACCCGGCCCCCGGTCACCGGCAGGGTCACTTCCGTGCCGTCCTCGTCATCGAAGGTGATCGTGCCCTCGGCGGCATTCACGGCCTTCATCGGCACATAAAGCACCCGCCCCGTGCTGGGCGAGATCGGCAAAAACGGGCTGTAGGTTGCGCGCCGTTCCTCGCGCAGGGTGGGCAGCATCACCGCCATCAGCTCATCGTATTTTTCGACCGCGCGCAGCAGCGTTTCGTCAAAGGCGCCCGAGCGGTAGAACTCGGTCGCCGACATGAAGTCATATTCGAAGCCGAAT
Organism: Marinosulfonomonas sp.; assembly: GCA_026989405.1. Taxonomy (GTDB): domain Bacteria; phylum Pseudomonadota; class Alphaproteobacteria; order Rhodobacterales; family Rhodobacteraceae; genus JAJRUE01. The sequence goes on from JALSJL010000031.1 coordinate 805, forward strand.
GTATCCAGAAAGCGGCGCAGCATGGCGTTGTTGTGCGCGCCGAAACTCTCGTGGTCGCCGAACGGGTCGGGCACCGCCGACAGCGGACGCTGCAGATGCTCGGCCAGCATCTCGCGGTTGGGCACGTTGCCGGGCACCTTGCGCAAACCGTCCATGTCGTCGGAAAAGCAGATCAGCCTGGTGGGAATGTCCGACAGCACCTCGAAGGCGCGCCGCACCATGGTGGTGCGCGCCACCTCGCCAAAGGTGCCGATATGCGGCAGCCCGCTGGGGCCATAGCCGGTCTCGAACAGCACGTAGCCCTTTTCGGGCGGCGCCTTTTCGTAGCGTTTGACAAGCTTGCGCGCTTCCTGAAAGGGCCAGGCCTTGGACTTCATCGCAAGCTCACGCAGATCGGACATGGTTCAAACCTTCGGCATCGCGGGCCCTTGCACCCGCCTGAAGATCACTCCCTATTGCCGCCAGCCCTGCGCGTCAATAATCTGTTGGCGAACCCAGGAAAAGGAATCTCCCCGTGATCGACATTGCCCACTCGCTGACCCCACAAGACTGCCTGGTGGCCGTCATGATGGCGGTGTCCGCATCCGATGAAAACATCCGCACCTCGGAACTGGTGACAATCGAAGCCATCGTGAACCACCTGCCGGTGTTTGCCGGCTATGACACCGACCGGTTCAAACAGGTGTCGCAGATGGTTTTCGACCTGTTCAGCGTCGAAGACGGGTTGGATGCGCTCTTTGGCCTGATCCGCGACAACCTGCCGGAAAAGCTGAACGAAACGGCTTACGCACTGGCTTGCGATGTGGCGGTATCGGACGGCGCGCTGCACGAAGAAGAGCTGCGCCTGCTGGAAGAAATCCGCTATGAATTGCAGATCGACCGGCTGCACGGCGCGGCCATCGAACGCGGCGCACGGGCGCGCTACATGACAGCATGATGCGCGCCCGGCGGCTCAGACCGGCTCGCGCGCGCCCCACAGATCAAGCAGTTGCCACTTCAGCCGGACCGCCCGGCTGTTCCAGCCCTTGGCGCCCGCCGGGCGCTCCCTGTCCTCGGGGCGGATCGCCGCGCGGCGCGGCATGTCGGCGGCAAAGATCGCAAACGCCAGCGGGTCGGCCTGGTCGCGATACAGGAAGCCGGCCAGCGCACTGACGAAATTGAGCGTTCCGGTTTTCGCATTCAGGCGCAGCGTGCTGTCGGGCACCAGGTTGCCCTTGTCATCGTGGATGCGCATCGGCTTGAGCAGCGAGGCAAGCGTGCTGTCGGGGCCGGTGCGCAGCAACATCGCCACAAGGTCGGCCGGGCTGATACGCGACCGGTCGCTCAGCCCGGAATGGTCAACGAATTCCGGGTGGCGCAGCCCCATCCGGTCGCGCAGCCAGCCCGTCATTGCCTCGGCCGACTGCGCCAGGTCCTCGGGTTCCAACCCGCGCGCCCGGCTGGCGCTCAGGCCGGCAACCTCGGCCGTGAGGTTGGTCGAGTGCTTCAGCAAGGAACGCAATATCTCGGCGAGCGGCGGGCTGAACCGCCGGACCAGCACCGTGCCCACGCCAACCCGCTCGGCCAGGATGGCACGCGGCAGGACGATCCCGTGGGTGCGCAGCAGCGACTGAAAGACCTCGCCTGCGTAAAGCTCGGGCTGGCGTACCGGCAACCAGCGGCTGCCGCCTTTGCCAAGCGCGTTTTCGGCAACCGTCCAGCGTTCGGTGCGCCCGCCGTTGGAATAGGTGTAGACCGGGAACTTCCGGTCAACGATCTCCATGCGCGCCAGCGTGACATCGGGCCGGTAGCTTTCGGTGCGTGCGTCCATGCTCACGTCCCACCCGTCGCCCTCGCGCTTCCATTCGAAATGCACGCGGTTGAGGTTCAGGTTCAGCCCGGCGACCGCGGGGTTGTAGCCAAGATAGTCGGGCTGATCCGGGTCAATGCGCGCCACGTGCGGAAATCCCCCGCCCGATACCAGGAAGCGGCCGGCAATCTCGCGCAGGCCCGTCGCCTTGAGCGCCGCGGCCATTTCGGCAAGCCCGGTGGTGTCCAGATGCGGATCACCCCCGCCCAGCAGGACAAGATCGCCCTCAAGCCGCCCGTCGGTGACCGGCCCGGTTGCGATCAGCCGGGTGACGAAACGGTGCGTCGGCCCCAGCGCTTCCAGCGCGTATTGCGTGGTCAGGGTCTTGGTGACGCTGGCCGGCGGCATCGCAAGCACCGGGTTGAGCGCGTCCAGTATCTCTCCGGTGCGCGCGTTCGCCACCACAAAGCCGGTCTTGCCGGAAATGCGGGCGTCCGCGACCAGCTCTGCGGCGGTGCGCCGGGCCAGGGCCCGGTCCGGCCGCAGCAGCGGCCGCAGCGAGGCAACCGGCGCCTCGGCCAGCGCCACCTGCCCGACCGAGGCGAACATGCCGCCCAGTGCAGCCCGGCGTGTCAGCATGATCTTTTCACCGCATCCCATCGCACAGCACATACCCGGTGCAGCCGCATGCAGGCAAGCCCGCACCCGGGCTAACCGGTCCATTGGCCGCTCTTGCGTATCTGGGTCGATGACATCGTGCTCATCGGCAGGTTGATGAAACACCATGCCGGCGGCTCCATGCCCGCCAGCCGCGCCGCCTCGCGCCCGCGCAGCCGGTAGCGCGCATAGCGTTTGGCGGCAGGCGATGTGCGCGCCGCGATCCGGTCGCCGGGGCGGGCAAGCACGCCCACGGGCACGTTGTCCATGATCCAGCGCCAGTCCTGCCAATGGTGAAACCCGGCCAGGTTGTCGGCCCCCATCAGCCAGACGAAGCGCACCAGCGGGCGCCGGCGCATCAGCGCGCGCAGGGTCTGGGCGGTGTAGCGGGTGCCGATGCGCGCCTCGAAATCGCTGATGAACACGCGCGGGTGCTGCATCACCTCATGCGCCGCCCTCATCCGGTCCGCCAACGGGGCGGGACCGCGTTTTTTCAGCGGGTTGCCGGGGCTGACCAGCCACCAGACCCGATCCAGCCGAAACCGCTTGAGCGCCTCGCGCGTGATATGGGCATGCCCCTCATGCGCCGGGTCGAACGAGCCGCCCAGCAGCCCCACCGTCTGCCCCGCCCGCACATATGGCAATCCGTCCCGCATCCGCGCTCCTGCATCAAATCGCCCCTTTGAACGGCGCGGCGCGGGCCAAGTCAATCCCCCGCTTGATTGCCGCCAGGTTCCGGGCCAAGCTGCGAACCGAGATCGGAGTTATGCCAATGGCCACGTTTGATTCTGAAAAAGCCGCCGCCATCCATCGGCACCTGCACAGCCACCTGCCGTCCGACCCGGCGCTGCGGGTGAAAGCGCTCGAAAGCCTCGTGGTGGAACGCGGCCTGATCGCGCCCGAAACCATCGACGCCTGGGTCGAAGCCTACAGCGAACACATCGGCCCCAAGCGCGGCGCCCGCGTCGTGGCGCGCGCCTGGCTCGATGACGCCTTCCGCGCCCGCCTGCTGGACAATGCGGCCAGCGCGATCGAGGAATTCGGCTTTCAGGGCAACGCCACCGGCCACCTGATCGCGGTGGAAAACACCGACACCACCCATAACATGGTGGTGTGCACGCTGTGCTCTTGCTACCCGTTTTCGTTGCTCGGCATCTCGCCCAGCTGGTATCGCTCGGCCGAATATCGCGCCCGCGCGGTGCGTGAACCGCGCAAGGTGCTGGCCGAGTTCGGCGTCGAACTGGGTGACGATATCGCCGTGCGGGTCTGGGATTCGACGGCCGAACTGCGCTACCTCGTGGTGCCGCAACGCCCCGCCGGAACCGACGGCTGGGACGAAGACGCGCTTGCCGCCATCGTCACCCGCAACGCGATGATCGGCACCGAACGGGTGCTGTTGGCGGGGGCAACCTGATGGACGGCATCCACGATCTTGGCGGCAAGGAAGGTTTCGGCCCGATCCCGATCGGCGATGACACGCCTTTTGCGCAAGCCTGGGAAGAACGCATGTGGGCCCTGTCGCGCGCCGGCATCCTGCCGCCGGGCACGACAATCGACTGGTTCCGCCACGGCGTCGAACTGCTCGGGCCAAGGGATTACCTGACATGGGCCTATTTCAACAAATGGTGCACCAACCACTTCATGTTGCAGATCGACGCCGGTGTCAGCGACATGGATGAAATCCTGACCGGGCGCGCGAAAGAACCGGGCCCGCCGGCACCGGTGCTGAGCCTCGATGACGTGCTGGAAGCCAACCGCAAGGCCAACACCGATTTCAGCACCAGGCCCGCGGCGGCGCCGCGCTTCGCCGTCGGCGACAGCGTGACCACCCGCGCGCGCATGCACAGTGGCCACACCCGCCTGCCGGCCTACGCCCGCGCCGCGACCGGCACCGTGATCGCTCACCACGGCGCGCATCTGCTGGCCGATGAGGGCGCGCGTGGCAGACATGTGGGCGAGCACCTCTATACCGTCAGCTTCACCGCACCCGAGCTTTGGGGCGAAGGCGCGGACCCGCGCGATACCGTCACGCTGGACCTGTGGGAGAACTACCTTGTTTGAACCCGAAGACCCGCTCAAGCCGCGCGACGCGGTGTTCGACGAACCCTGGCACGCACAGGTTCTGGCGATTGCCGACACGATGGTGCAGGCCGGCACGTTCAGCGCCTCGGATTGGGCCGGCGCGCTTGGCGCCGCGCTGAAGGCGGCCGAGGCACGCGGTGACGACGATACCGCTGAAACCTACTATCTGTGTGCAACCGAGGCGCTGGAAGGTCTGGTGGCGCGCAACACGCAGATCAGCGGCGAAGCACTGGCCGAACGCAAGGCCGCCTGGGCGCGCGCCTATCTCGCGACGCCGCATGGCAAGCCCGTCGATCTCGAGGCCGGGAAACAATAGGGATTGCGCCCGCTTCGCGGCCGCGGTGCCTCCGGCGGGAGTATTTTCGGCAAGATGAAGCCGGCACCGAAAAGGCCAGAGTCTTCATCTTGCTCCAAATACTCGCCGCGCAGCGTTGCCCCGCAGGGGCAAGATCGCTCCGTATTCATTCGCGCGAGGAGGCTGCCCAGAGGTTCACCACCGCTTCGTCTAGCGCGTAGACATCGATCTCGGCCAGTTCGTCGTCGCTGAATTCGAGGTTGGCGACAGCGCCGGCGCAATCGACCACCTGTTCGGGGCGCGACGCGCCGATCAGCGCGCTGGTAATCGCACCGCCCCGCAGCACCCAGGCAATCGCCATCTGCGCCAGCGTCTGGCCACGACGCTGCGCAATTTCGTCAAGCGCCCGGATCTTGCCAAGGGTGTCTTCCGTCAGAAATTCCGGGTTCAGCGACTTGCCCTGCGCCGCCCGGCTGTCTTGCGGGATGCCGCCCAGGTATTTCCCGGTCAGCATGCCCTGCGCCAGCGGCGTAAACGCGATCGAACCGATCCCCAGTTCCGCCAGCGTCTCCTTCAGCCCGTCGCGTTCCACCCAGCGGTTCAG
>JALSJL010000032.1 GCA_026989405.1 Marinosulfonomonas sp.
CTCGTGGCGCAGGGCCGAGAGGCGCTGTTTGACGCAGAGCATTTCTTTGATGGCTACAAGGCCAACCCGGCCTATGCGCTGGAATGCCTGCATGCCGCCCTTGCGGCCGGTGCGCGCTGGATCGTGCTGTGCGATACCAACGGCGGGACATTGCCGCAGGAGGTCGGCCAGATCACCGAGGCCGTCATCGCCTCGGGTATTCCCGGCGAGCAGGTTGCGATCCACACCCATGACGATACCGGCAATGCAATTGCCAACACGCTCGCCGCCATCGATGCCGGCGCGCGGCAGGTGCAGGGCACGCTCAACGGGCTGGGTGAGCGCTGCGGCAACGCCAACCTGACAACGCTGCTGCCGACGCTTTTGCTCAAGGAACCCTACGCCAGCCGGTTTGAGACCGGCATCACGCCCGAGGCCCTGGCCGGGCTGACCCAGATGTCACGCACGCTCGATGACATCCTCAATCGCGTGCCGCAACGCAGTGCGCCTTATGTCGGGGCCAGCGCATTCGCCCACAAGGCCGGCCTGCATGCCAGCGCCATCGTGAAAGACCCGGCAACCTACGAACACATTGATCCCGAAGCCGTCGGCAACACCCGCATCGTTCCGATGAGCAATCAGGCGGGGCAGTCGAACCTGCGCACCCGGCTGGCAGACATGGGGTTGGAGGTGACCAGGGGAGACCCGGCGCTCGGACGTATCCTCGAGGTGGTCAAGGAGCGCGAGGGGCAGGGCTATTCCTATGACACGGCGCAGGCGTCTTTCGAGTTGCTGGCGCGGCGGGAACTGGGGCAGTTGCCCGAGTTCTTCGAGGTCAAGCGCTACAAGGTCACGGTGGAGCGGCGCAAGAACAAGTATGACAAGATGGTCAGCCTGTCTGAAGCCGTGGTGGTGGTGAAGATCGGCGATGACAAGAAGCTGTCGGTTTCCGAAAGCATGGATGAAAGCGGCGCCGACCGCGGGCCCGTGAACGCGCTTGCCAAGGCGCTGGCCAAGGACCTGGGACCGTATCAGCGGGCGATAGACGACATGCGCCTTGTGGATTTCAAGGTGCGCATCACCGACGGTGGCACCGAGGCCGTGACCCGCGTCGTGATTGACAGCGAAGACGGGCAGGGGCGGCGATGGGCCACAGTTGGCGTCTCGCCCAATATCGTGGATGCTTCGTTCGAGGCGTTGCTGGACGCCATCAACTGGAAACTGATCCGCGACGGAGAACAGACATGAGACCTGGGGCGCGCAGGCACAAGGCGCTCGTGCAGAACCGGCCCGCCGCGGCGACCTGGAAAATTGGAGCCCGACCATGAGCAAAGCCGAAGCTTTCCTGACATTGCACCGAAACCTGCCGCGTGAAGGGCCGGGAGAACCGGCAGATGTTGCGTGGGTCGGTGAACAGGTCAAGCTGCCGGAAAACGCCCTGATCTGCGATATCGCCTGCGGACCGGGCGCCGACATCGGCCCCTTGCTGGAACTTGCTCCCGGAGCAAGCGTGGTGGCAATTGACCACAACCCGCAGTTTCTCGGTCAGGTTGCCGAAGTCTGGACGGGGGATCCGCGTGTTGATGTGCGCCTTTCCGACATGACCGTTCCGGGTGGCCGCTATGATCTGATCTGGTGCGCCGGTGGCGCCTATTTTCTTGGCGTCAAGGAAGCGCTGGAAGAATGGAAGTCATCGCTGAATTCCGAGGGCGTGATTGCGTTCAGCGAGCCATGTTTCTGGGAGGATCCGCCGTCGCGGGCGGTTGCAAGTATCTGGGCGGATTACCCGGCGATGAGTGGCGAAAAAGGGATAGCAGAGCGGGTTGAAGCGGCGGGGTATGAAACCCTGGCAACGCGCCGCCTGGCCGATAGCGCCTGGGAAGCCTACTACGGCCCGCTTCTGGAAAGAATGAATGAACTCTATGAGGGTGCCGACGATGACCTGCGTGCCGTCTTGCGCGATCATGCGGCCGAGATTGCGGCCTGGAACGAGTATGGCGATGAATTCGGGTATCTGCTGAGTATCGTGCGCCCGGCATGAGTGTGGCCGGCATGAGTGCACCATGAGCATCGAGGCCTGTGCCGGGCTGCTTGAAAAAGGCGACCCGGACAGGTTTCGCGCCGTCATGGCCGCTCCAGCGAACGCCCGGGGGCCGTTGTTTGCGATCTTCGCATTCAACCTCGAAGTGGCGCGGGCGCCTTGGGTCAGTTCCGAGGCAGCCATCGGCGAGATGCGCCTGCACTGGTGGGCCGATGCGCTGGAAGAAATCGCGCAGGGCGGGCCGGTTCGCAGGCATGAGGTTCTGAGACCGCTGGCGGATGCGATTGACCGCGACGGGGCGCTGTTGCTGGCGGACCTCGTAGATGCACGTCGGCGGGATTTATACGCGGACCGGTTTGCAGATGCCGCAGACCTGAACCGATACCTCATGCGGACAAGCGGCACTTTGATGTGGGTCGCGGCGCGCGCCATCGGATGCGCTCAGGCTGAGCCCGACATCCGCAGCTATGGGCAGGCTGTCGGGTTGGCGAACTGGTTTGTTGCGGTCCCGGTTCTGCGGGCCAGGGGGCGTGTTCCGCTGCCCGACGACTCACTCCGCGAAATTCAGCGAGTTGCCGAGGCGGGTTTGCACCAGCTCAAGGAAGCGCGCCGTGCCATACCGCGTGCCGCGCGCCCCGCGACCCGTTCGGGTTGGCAAGCGGGCAGACTGTTGAAGTCTGCCGCTGCCAACCCAACCGCCGTTATTGACGGGTCGCTGCATATTCCGGAATTTTCAAAAAGGCTGTCCCTGATCTGGACCGTCTTGTCGGGTGCCCCCTGAACCACTGTATTGACCACCACCTATAAACCGACCATGGCCCTGCCCGCGCTCGGGGCACCGGCAGTGGGCGCTGCGAGCGACAGGAACCGGCACGAGCAACCGCACCGGTTTCGGCACCGCCAAAAGGTCAGCCAGCCGAACGGTCACATCACATGTGCGTCGCAGGATTTCTTGCAGTCGTATGTCCACGCGGGCCACCGTCATGATTTGTTTCGACGTGATCATGCGCCATTTCCGGTTAATTAAAAGAAAACACCGAAAAACAAAGAGTTTCCAGAACCCTGACCGACAATGAACCGCAGGATGCCGGGTTGTTTCCGCAAGCCCCGTCAATCAGGCTGCCCGGGGGTGCAAAACCAGCCAGATCAGGGCTGCACCGGCAAGGGCCAGCAGGGGAATCATCGCGATATTCACGGCTGTCCAGCCTTCCAGCGCGCTGGCGCCGGCGCAGTTCATCAACCCGCCCGAGGCCAGTGAGGCAACCGTCACGCCACCAAAAACGATCATGTCGTTCATCCCCTGCACCCGGCCTCTTTCGGCAGGGCCATGGGCATTGGCCAGCATGGTCGTGGCCCCGATGAAGCCAAAATTCCAACCAATGCCAAGCAAGACCAGGGCCAGGTAGAAATTTTCAAGTTCGACGCCGGAAAGACCGACCAGACCGGCCGCCGCCAGAATTGCCAACCCGGTGCCCATGATCTTTTCCACCCCGAACCGGTTGATAAGGTGACCGGTGAAAAATGATGGCGCATACATGGCCAGCACATGCGCCATGACGACATCAGAGGCATTGGCCTGCGAAAACCCGCATCCGACCACCGCAAGCGGGGTCGATGTCATCATCAGGTTCATCAGGGCATAGGACACCATGGCCACGATGATGGCGACCGCAATGCGTGGCGTGCGGATCAGGTCAAGCCGTGTGCGCCCGGCGTCAAGCTCCTGGTCTTCTGCGACGGGGCGCGGAATATCGAGCAACAGGAACAGGGCTGACCCGATGACGTTGATCACGATCACGGTGATATAGGTGCCCATGAATGGCACGACCATCATTTCGCTTGTCACTTTCACAAGCTGCGGGCCGATCACGGCCGACACGAGCCCCGCCGCCATCACGAAGGAAATCGCGCGTGGCCGGAAGGTCTCGCTTGCCGTGTCGGCGGCGGCAAACCGGAAAAACCCCTGGCTGGACATGTATATCCCGGTCAGCAGCGAGCCGAGCAAGAACAGGGGAAAGCTGGATTGCAGCAGGCCAAGGGTCGCAACCGCGGCTCCGGCAGCGCCGCCAAGCGTTCCCAGCATGAACCCGGTGCGCCGCCCGAAACGCTGCATGATGGCCGACATCGGCGTTGCCGAAAGCATGGAGCCAAGCACGATCAGGGAAATCGGCAGCGTCGCAAGGCAGGCATTGCTGGCCAGCGATTGCCCGGCCAGCCCACCCAGGATGAACAGCATCGGCATCTGCGCGCCGAGAACCGCCTGCGCAACCATGAGAACCGCGACATTTTTCCTTGCGCGGCGATCGGGCACAGAGCCGGTAGGGGAAAGGCTGGCTTCGCTCATGCCCGAGACGTATCTGCCCGATGCCGAAATGAAAAGGGGGTCAGTTGGCCTGATCTATCACATGCGCGAAAGAGCCGCTGACAGAGCCGTGGCGCAACCCCATCGGTGTCAGGCCGATGCCCTCGGCGTCGCGGGCCTCGAACAGGGCCGGGCCTTCGGCATGCAGCGTTGTGGCATAGTGAAACTCATGCCCGAACAAGGGGCCGGAGAACGGCCCGCCAAGCGGGTTCAGCGCCCGATAGCCCAGGTGCAGACTGCGGGTTTCAAAGCTGGTTTCCAGCGGCAGCAATCCGAGCATCCGGTGCGCGACGCCCTGGGCATCGGTCAGTTGGCGCCCGAGCACCATGTAGCCGCCGCATTCCCCGTAGACTTGCCCCGTCTGCGCCGCCGCACGCATGGCGTCGCGAAACCGCGCAGCGTGGGACAGCCGACCGGCATGCAATTCG
>JALSJL010000033.1 GCA_026989405.1 Marinosulfonomonas sp.
TTTCCTTTCAATCTTGCCGGTCCAACAGCCGTGAAATCTGCCACGACCCGGGGCTTTGATCGGCCACCTGACGCATGGACCTGGCAATCTCCGCCAGCCCGACGCTTTCGCCATAGTGCATCGGCCCGCCACGCCAGCGCGGGAAGCCGTAGCCGTGCACCTGCACGATATCCACGTCATCCGGGCCAGCCGCGATGCCTTCCTCGACGATACGCGCGCCCTCGTTGACCAACACCGCCACAAGCCGGGCCTGTATCTCGTCGTCAGAAAATGCGCGCCGCTCAATGCCCTGCTCGGCACTGTAACCTTTCACCAGCGCTTCGATTTCGGGGTCGCGCACCGGCTTGCGGTTGGCCTTCTCATAGCGATACCAGCCGCGCCCGGCGCGTTGGCCCAATCGACCCATTTCGCAAAGCTGGTCGGCAATCGTCACATAGCGCTCGGAACCGGGTCGCGTCCCGGCCTGCCGCTTGCGGTTGGCCCAGGCAATCTGAAGCCCCGTCAGGTCCTGCAATTCATACGGACCCATCGGCATGCCGAACGCGCGCATCGCGGCGTCCACCTCATGCGGCAGCGCGCCATCTGCCAGCAGATAGTCGGCCTGCCGCCGATAGGCAGACAGCATCCGGTTTCCAATGAAACCGTCACAAATCCCGGCCAGGACACCGATTTTTCGCAGTTTCCGCGCCAGTGCAAACCCGGTGGCCAGCGTCTGTGGCGAGGTCGCGGGCGTCCTGACGATCTCCAGAAGGCGCATGACATGCGCCGGGCTGAAAAAGTGCAGGCCGAGGCAGCGGTCGGGGTTTTCCACCCCTTCGAATATCTTTTCCGGGTCCAGGTAAGACGTATTGGTCGCCAGAATCGCGTCTTTCCCCAACACCGCAGCCAGTTTCGCAAACACCTCGCGTTTCACGCCGAGGTCTTCGAAAACAGCCTCCACCGCCAGATCGGCGCCGGCCGCCGCATCATAGTCGGTTGTGACGTTCAGTTGCGCCAGTTGCGCGCCATGCCCGGCCTCATCGATCTTGCCGCGGCTCAGAGCGCCGTCGATGATGTTAACGACCCGCTCGCGACCGGCCTGCGCGGCCTCCTCGCTGGTTTCAAGAACCGTCACCCGAAGCCCTGCGGCAAGGCAGGCACCGGCAATGCCTGCCCCCATCAGCCCGCCGCCGACAATTGCCACATGCGAGATGTCACGAGCTGTCGTGTTGCCAATCGCTGCCGGACGGGCCACCGCGCGTTCGGCAAAAAACACATGTCGAAGCGCGCGGCTTTCAGACGACTGGCGCAACGCCAGGTGCAATTCGCGCTCTTTGGGTTGGCCTTCCCGAAAGGGCAGCTGCGCCCATTTCAATGCTTCAAGATTGTGCAACGGCGCCTTCTGGCCTTTCGCGCGGGCCGCAAGCCGGCTGGCGGCGTTTTCCCAGAAATCAGGGTCTGATACGGGGGTTTTTCGCTGGCTGACGGCCATTGGCCGCTCTGGCTGCGCCGCCAGAAAGGCGCGCGCCGCCGACTGGAGATCGCCTTTCGCAACCTCGTCCAGCCCGCCGAGCGCCAGCAATTCCGCAGCACCCAGCATCTTGCCACTGCACGCCAGGTCAATTGCCGCCGCCATCCCGATCAGCCGCGGCAAGCGTTGCGAGCCGCCGGCACCGGGCACAAGGCCGACGTTGACTTCGGGCAGGCCAAAACGCGCGTCAGGCGTCGCGATCCGCCACGCACAAGCCATGGCGATCTCGAAGCCCCCGCCAAGCACCGTGCCGTGCATCAACGCCAGAAACGGCGTCTTGCTGTCCTCGATGGCCTGCACCACATCCGGCAACAAGGGTTGCTCGGCCGGACGGTCAAATTCTGTCATATCGCCGCCCGCCACGAAGGTCTTGCCGGCGCATTGCAGCACGGCATACCGCGCGCGCTGCGCCTGATCGATCGCGCGCGCCAGCCCGGCGCGAACCGGGGTCGAGGTCGCGTTGACCGGTGGGCTGTCAATTGTCACCCAGGCGATGTCGCCTTCTTGCCGGACCGATACCGGGTTTTCAGCTGTCATCTTTTGCCATTCCCCTGTCTTTGAAATCCATCATTGAATTTATTGACCTACCGGACGGTTTATACAAGAGTGGGATGGAAAAGAAGCAGAGATCACAAGATGACCCCGAAACAACGCGCGGAAAAAACTGCGGCGGCCATGTGGGCCGCTGATGCGGCCTCAAGGTGGTTCGGGATGACCATCGAAGTGGTCGACGAAGGGCGGGCGACCCTGAGCCTGCATGTTGGCGAACACCATGCAAACGGCCACGGTATCTGTCACGGCGGCGTCACCTATGCGCTGGCCGACAGCGCCTTTGCCTTTGCCTGCAACAGCCGCAACCAGTCAACCGTCGCCCAGTTCAACACGATCACCTATATTGCGCCGGCAAGGCTGGGCGACACCCTGACCGCCGAGGCAAAAGAAGTCTCTCTTTCAGGCCGAAACGGTATTTATGACGTGCGCGTCAGCAATCAGGATGGCACCCGGATCGCCGAATTTCGCGGCCACTCCCGCGCCATTCGCGGCACAGTTTTCGACGAAGAAACGAAAGACGGAGACCGATCATGAGAGACCTCACACCGCGCAAGTCCGATCTGGACCCGATCGAAATTGCTTCGGTCGATGAAATTCGCGCGCTTCAGCTTGAGCGGCTGAAATGGTCTCTGGCCCATGCCTACGAGAATGTGCCGTTCTATCGCAAACAATTTGACGCCGCCGGGGTGCACCCGGATGACCTGAAACAGCTTTCCGACCTGTCAAGATTTCCGTTCACGGTAAAATCCGACCTGCGCGATCATTATCCGTTCGGGCTGTTTGCCGTCCCGCGCGAGCAGATAATCCGCGTGCATGCCTCATCCGGCACAACCGGCAAGCCGACGGTTGTCGGATACACGCGCAAGGATATCGATACCTGGGCCGATCTTGTCGCTCGTTCCCTGCGGGCCTCCGGCACGCGCCCTGGCGACGTTGTGCATGTCGCCTATGGCTACGGTCTGTTCACCGGTGGGCTGGGCGCGCACTACGGTGCCGAACGTCTGGGCTGCACGGTCGTGCCGGTCTCTGGCGGCATGACCCCGCGCCAGGTCACCCTGATCGAAGACTTTCGCCCGACAACGATCATGGTCACGCCGTCCTACATGCTGAACATTCTCGAAGAGTATCAGAAACAGGGGCTGGACCCGCGCGAAAGCCCGCTTGAGGTCGGGATATTCGGCGCCGAGCCCTGGACCAACGCCATGCGGCAGGAGGTCGAGCAGGCCTTCGACATGCACGCAGTCGACATCTACGGCCTGTCCGAGATCATGGGGCCGGGCGTCGCCAACGAATGTGTCGAGACGAAAGACGGGCTGCATATCTGGGAAGATCACTTCTTTCCCGAAATAATAGACCCTGATACAGGCGAAAACGTCCCTGACGGCGAGATCGGAGAACTGGTGTTTACCACGCTCACCAAGGAAGGGCTGCCGATGATCCGTTACCGCACGCGTGACCTGACACGGTTGCTGCCCGGCACCGCGCGCTCGATGCGGCGGATGGAAAAGATCACCGGGCGCAGCGACGACATGATCATCCTGCGCGGCGTCAATGTCTTTCCGACCCAGATCGAAGAACTGCTGCTCGCGACGCCGGGGCTTGCGCCGTATTTTCAGATCGAACTGCACAAGCGCGGCCGGATGGACGCCATGTGCGTGGTTGTTGAAACCGTGCCGGCCCAGGCAGACGAAGCCGCGCGGGATGTGGCAAGAAATACCCTGGCCAAGAAGATCAAGGACACCGCCGGGATCAGCGTTGAGGTCTCGGTCGGGGTGCCGGGCACCGTGCCGCGATCGCAAGGCAAGGCGGTGCGGGTCATCGACAATCGGGACAAGGGCTGACCAATGGCCCGCACGATTGCCAAGGACCACGACGAGAAACGCCGGCAAATCCTGCGGACGGCCGCCAAGGTCTTTGCGCGCGACGGCGTGGATCGCGCCTCAATGAGCCAGGTTGCCCAGGCCTGTGGCATCTCGAAGGCCAACATCTATCATTACTATGACAGCAAGAATGCCTTGCTTTTCGACATTCTTGACACCCATCTTCGCGACCTGCGCGACAGGGTCTGCGCCATCACCGAAGACGGTCGCAGCGCCGAAGAGCAGTTTCGCGCGACGGTATGCGAGCTGCTTCTGGCCTATGAAGGCGCCGATGACGAACACCGCGTGCAGGCCAACGGGCTGCCCGCGCTGCCCGACGAAGAGCAGGCCACCCTGCGTGGCTACCAGCGCGATCTGGTCGCTCACATGTCCGATATCTTCCGCCGGCTCGCGCCGGAAACGCTTGGCCGCGATGCGACCAGGTTGCGCTCGGTCACCATGTCGGTGTTCGGCATGCTGAACTGGTTTTACATGTGGAACAGCCGGGCCGGGGCGCAGGAACGGGAAGATTACTCAGCATTAGTGTCTGATCTGGTCCTGAAAGGTATCAACGGGGTCTAGGGTCAGGACCCATTCAGCCTGCGCCACTGGTTTGACAGATTTTTTCGGTGACCAGGCGCGGGGCGCAGGTAAATCTTGTTGATTTTCAAAGCCCTGCAACGCAGTCAGCGGGAAAATCCGTCAAATCCGAAGGACGCTGATCTGGCTTCATCTCAGCGTCTCGGCGCGCTTGCAAATGGGGCCACCATTCCCGGCGCGCGCCAAGCCGCTGACATTTCGCCAGATAAGCGCCAGTGATGCAGGATGAATGGGTCCTGACCCTGGGCGGCTATTGGTCGTAGTCGACGGCAACCTTTTCGCTCAACGGAAAGCACTGGCACGTCAGCACATAGCCCGCCTCTACCTCGTAGTCCTCGAGCGCATGGTTGGCGACCATGTCAACCTCGCCCTCGACAACCTTGGCCCGACAGGACGCACAGACACCCGCCTTGCAGGCATAGGGGACATCAACATTGTTTTCCAGCGCGGCTTCAAGAATTGAATTGCCCGCCGGCACGTCGAAGCTGCGGGTTGCACCGTCAAGCGTAACCTGGGCGGTTACACGGGCAGCTTCGCCGTTGACAGTCGGCGCCGGGCGCGGGGCGCGGCCGGGTTGGTCGGACTTGAACAGTTCGAAATGTATCTGGTCGTCGTTCAGGCCGTGATCTTTCAGCGCGCGGGTGATCGCCTCCATCATCGGTTGCGGGCCACACATCAGCGCTGCATCGACCGAGCCGATGTCGATCCAGTGCCTGAACAGCAGCGCGCATTTTTCCTCGTCCACCCGGCCGGTGAACAGGTCGATCTCCTGCGCGTCGCTCTCCAGAATGTGGATCACGGTCAGCCGCCCCATGTAGAGGTTCTTCAGGTCCTCCAGCTCTTCGCGGAACATGATCGTGTTGACCGCGCGGTTGGCGTAAACCAGCGTGAACTGCGCGTGCGGCTCATCCGCCAGCACCGTTTTCAGGATCGACAGGATGGGGGTGATCCCGGAGCCGCCGGCAAAGGCAAGGTAGTTTTTCGCCGTATCAGGGTCTGTTTTCACGGTGAAACGGCCCGAGGGCGGCATCGCCTCCAGGATGTCACCGACGGCCAGAGACTCGTTCGCCCAGGTCGAAAACACGCCGCCATCGACCCGTTTGATGCCCACCCGGATCACGCCTTCGTTCGGTGCCGCGCAAATCGAGTAATTGCGCCGCAGTTCGGCCCCGTCAAACGCGCGCCGGAATGTCAGGTGCTGGCCTGCCCGAAAGGAAAAGGCATCGGGTTCATCCGGCTCCAGCGTGACAACGACCGCATCGCGGATCGTCTTGTGGATATCGGTGACCGTGAGTGCGTGGAAACGAGACATGGCGCCCCCTTCAGATACATTTGAAATGGTCGAACGGCTCCAGGCAGTCCTTGCATTGCCACTGCGACTTGCAGGGCGTCGAGCCGAACTGGCTGATCCGTTTCACATGGGCCGACTTGCAGCGCGGGCAATGCGCCGGCGTGCCGCCGGGCTGGGGCGGGGCGATGCCGTAGTCTTCCAGCTTCCGGCGGCCCTTTTGCGACAGCCAGTCTGTCGTCCAGGCGGGCGACAGGCGCTGTTCCAGGCGAAGATCGCGAACCCCGTGTTCGCGCAGCGCCGTTTCGATATCCAGCCGGATGATCGAGGTGGCCGGACAGCCGGAATAGGTGGGCG
>JALSJL010000034.1 GCA_026989405.1 Marinosulfonomonas sp.
AGCACCGAACCGAGGAAGGTGTAGAGGAAGAACTTGAAGGCGGCATAGATGCGCTCCTTGCCGCCCCAGATGCCGATGATCAGGAACATCGGGATCAGGCCGGCCTCGAAGAACAGGTAGAACAGCACCAGGTCCAGCGCCATGAACACGCCCAGCATCAGCGTTTCCAGAAGCAGGAAGGCGATCATGTATTCCTTGACCCGGTGCGTGACATTCCAGCACGCCAGAATGGTGATCGGCATCAGGAAGGTCGTGAGCATCACGAACAGCACCGAAATGCCGTCGACCCCCATCTTGTATTTCAGCCCGAGGATCCAGTCGCCTTCTTCCACGAACTGAAATCCGGTGTCCGAAGGGTCGAACTGGAACAGCACGAAAAGCGACACAAGGAACGTTGCGGTCGTCGCGATCAGGGCAAGCCATTTGGCGTTTTTCTGGGCCGGCTCATCGTCGCCGCGCAGGAACAACGCAAGGATCGCGGCCGCAACCAGCGGCATGAAGGTGATGATAGACAACAGATTTGCCATCAGCCTGCCCCCCCGCGAAGAGTGATCCAGGTGATCAGCACGGTTACTCCGATCACCATCGCGAACGCATAGTGAAACAGATAACCCGACTGCAGACGCGCATAGGTCCGGGTCACCATCGGCACCAGCCCCATGGCGATGCCGTTCAGGAAGCCGTCGATCACCTTGCCGTCACCGTATTTCCACAGGAATTTGCCCAGCCGCAGTGTCGGGCGCACGATAAGCGCGTCATAAATCTCATCAAAATACCATTTGTTCAGCAGGAACAGATACAGCGGGCGCTGGTTCCGGGCCAGTCTTCCCGGCAGATCCGGCCGGCGGATGTAGAACATGTAGGCCGTGAACAACCCGATCAGCATGGCCACGAAAGGTGACAGTTTCACCCAGGCCGGCGCTTCATGTGCCCTGGTCAGAACGTCGTTGTCCGGGGCCATGTAGATCGCCCCTTGCGGCGGCATCCCTGCGGCCTTCGAGGCATCGGCGTGCCCCGTGTCACCACCCTCCGGGGCAACTTCGGTTGATGCGGCTTCGCGCTGTGACTCATCTTCAGCAGTGGCACTTTCGGCCCCGTGTTCGGCGGCCGACACCTCATGCTCGGGGATGCCGAAGAACGCATTCACCCGGGAGTGTTCGCCAAAGAAGGAACCATACCAGACCATACCCGACAAGACGGCCCCCAGGGCGAGTGCTCCCAGCGGGATCAACATTGAAGTCGGGCTTTCATGCGCGTTTTCATGGGTGTGCCGGTCGCCACGCGGCTCGCCCCAGAAGGTCAGGAACATCAGCCGCCAACTGTAGAAGCTCGTGAACAGCGCCGCGATGACCAGCGACCAGAACGCAAAGCCGATACCCGAGGCCCAGGCGCTTTCGATGATCGCATCTTTCGACAGGAAACCGGCAAAGCCGATATTGGTCAGCGGAATGCCCACCCCGGTGATCGCCAGCGTGCCGATCAGCATGGCCCAGAATGTCAGCGGGATCTTGCGGCGCAGACCGCCGTAGTTGCGCATGTCCTGCTCATGGTGCATCGCATGAATGACCGAGCCGGCGCCCAGAAACAGAAGCGCCTTGAAAAACGCATGTGTCAACAGGTGGAACATCGCCACCGAATAGACGCCCACGCCGGCGGCCACGAACATGTAACCCAATTGCGAGCAGGTCGAATAGGCGATGACGCGCTTGATGTCGTTTTGCACAAGCCCCACGGTTGCGGCGAAAAACGCGGTGGCCGCCCCGATATAGACGACGAACAACTTGGCCTCGGGGGCGTATTCGAACAGCGGCGACATGCGGGAAACCAGGAACACACCGGCGGTAACCATCGTGGCGGCATGGATCAGCGCCGACACCGGGGTCGGGCCTTCCATGGCGTCCGGCAACCATGTGTGCAGGAACAGTTGCGCCGACTTGCCCATGGCCCCGATAAACAGCAGGAAAGCCAGCAGGTTGGCGGCGTTCCAGTCGCGCCACAGGAAATGCAGGTTGGTTTCCGCCAGACGGGGAGCGGCTGCGAAGACGTCGTCGAGATGGATGCTGTCCACCATCCAGAACAGCCCGAAGATGCCAAGCGCGAAGCCGAAGTCCCCTACCCGGTTGACCACGAAGGCCTTGATCGCGGCGGCATTGGCGCTCGGCTTGCGGAAATAGAAGCCGATCAGCAGATACGAGGCGACGCCCACGCCTTCCCAACCAAAGAACATCTGCACCAGGTTGTCGGCGGTGACCAGCGTCAGCATGGCGAAGGTAAAAAACGACAGATAGGCGAAAAAACGCGCCTTGTATCGGTAATCGTCGCCGAAATGGTCGTCATGGGCCATGTAACCGAAGGAATAGAGATGCACGAGGCTGGACACGGTCGTGACCACGATCAGCATGATCGAGGTCAGCCGGTCCATGCGGATCGACCAGTCGGTCGCGAGCGTCCCGCTTTCGATCCAGCGCATCACCTGGATGTGCTCGGTCACGGTGGGGTCAAGGGTCAGAAAGATGATCCAGCTCAGAAGCGCCGACAGGAACAGCAAGCCGGTTGTCAGCCATTGGGCCGCTTCTTCCCCGATGATGCGCCAGCCAAAGCCTGCGATGACCGCGCCGATCAGGGGGGCAAATATGAGTATTGTTGCCATGGATCGTTACCCCTTCATGACGTTGACATCTTCGACATCAATGGTGCCACGGTTGCGGAAGAAGCTGACAAGAATGGCAAGCCCGATGGCGGCTTCGGCGGCGGCAACCGTCAGGATGAACATGGTGAAAACCTGCCCGACAAGATCACCAAGATAGGATGAAAAGGCGATCAGGTTGATGTTGACGGCCAGCAGCATCAGCTCGATCGACATCAGGATGATGATCACGTTCTTCCGGTTCAGGAACAAACCGAAGATGCCGATGACAAACAGCCCGGCAGCCAGCGTGAGATAATGTTCAAGTCCGATCATGTTCTGCCCCATCGTCTTTTCCGGCTCCGGAATCCTGCAGGGATCCTGACCCGATCGTTTTGCAAAAAATCGGCCTCACAGCCCCTGCCCCGGTTTCACGTCCTTCAGTTCCAGCGCCTTGGCCGGGTCGCGGTGCATCTGCGCAATCACATTTTGCCGTTTGATGTTCGGCCGGTGCCGCAGCGTCAGCACGATGGCCCCGATCATGGCCACCAGCAGGATCAGCCCGGCCAGTTGAAACAGCAGGATATAGTCGTCATATATCAGCCGCCCCAGAGCGGCCGTATTGTGAACCTGCCCGGGGTCGGGTGCGACGGCGGCGCGCAAGCCCAGGGCCTGGTCCGAGAACTGCCAGGTGCCCACGGCCATGGCGAGCTGCATCAGCAAGATCACCCCGATCAACAGGCCGATCGGCATGTATTTCACCATTTCGCCCTTGAGTTCGGCAAAGTCCACATCGAGCATCATCACCACGAACAGGAACAGAACCGCCACCGCGCCGACATAGACAATGATCAGCAGCATGGCCACGAATTCGGCCCCCAAAAGCACGAACAGCCCGGCCGACGAAAGGAACGCCATGATGAGCCAGAGCACTGAGTGAACCGGGTTTTTTGAAACAACGGTCATCAGGCCGCCGGTCAGAACCGAGACGGCAAAGACGTAAAATGCGAAATCGGCAACGCTCATTCGCCCCCCTCCTTCCGGTCACGCGCGGCAAAGACCTCGCGGGCGAATTCCAACGCCCGCGTCATGGCCGGCAGCCCGCCCAGCACCGACATTTGCGTGATGACTTCGGCGATTTCCTTTTCCGTGGCCCCGGCTTCCAGCGCATGAGCCACGGTTGATTTGAACATCGCATCCACGGGCGCCCCCTGAACCGTCATGCCGGCCAGCATCGCCAGCAGTCGGGTCCTGGCATCCAGCCCACCCTTGTTCACAGCGTCGCCCCAGAACATGTCCATCATTTCCCTGGGCATGGTCGGCATCATGTTGGCAAACCCCTGCGCCTGGAACTTTTCCATTTCGGGATTGAGGGCACGAACCATGGCCTGGCCCTGCTCCATCATCTGTTCGAAAAGTTTGGCAAAGTCGCTCATCGGTAGGGTGCATCCAGTTCCAGGTTCCGGGCAATCTCGGCTTCCCACATTTCGCCGTTTTCCAGCAGTTTTTCCTTGTCGTAGAACAATTCTTCGCGGGTTTCGGTGGCGAACTCGAAATTCGGCCCCTCGACGATGGCATCCACCGGGCAGGCTTCCTGGCAGAAACCGCAGTAGATGCACTTGGTCATGTCGATGTCATAGCGCGTGGTGCGGCGGCTGCCGTCTTCGCGCGGCTCGGCGTCGATGGTGATGGCCTGGGCCGGGCAGATCGCCTCGCACAGCTTGCAGGCGATGCAGCGCTCCTCGCCGTTGGGATAACGCCTCAGCGCGTGCTCGCCGCGAAAGCGCGGGCTGAGCGGGCCTTTTTCATGCGGGTAGTTCAGCGTTGCCTTGGGGGCAAAGAAATACCGCAGCCCCAGCTTGAAGCCGATCAGGAAATCCCACAGGATGAAATACTTGGCCGAGCGTGCGTAGTCGAATGCCATCTTGTCAGCCTCCCACGACCCAGCGAACATATGCGCCGCCGAACCATTCAAATTGTGCCGCGAAGGCCACGAAAACCACCCAGGCCAGCGACAGCGGCAGGAAGACCTTCCAGCCGATGCGCATGAGCTGGTCGTAGCGGTAGCGCGGCGTGATTGCCTTGACCATCGCGAAGATGAAGAAGAAGAACGCCATCTTGGCGATCATCCACAGCACCCCGTCGGGCAGCCCCGGGATCGGCGACAGCCAGCCGCCGAAGAAAAGCAGCGATGTCAGGGCACACATCAGGAAAATTGCGATGTACTCGCCGGCCATGAACAGCAGGAACGGCGTCGCCGAGTATTCCACCTGGTAGCCGGCAACCAGTTCCGACTCGGCCTCGGGCAGATCAAAGGGCGGGCGATTGGTTTCGGCCAGCGCCGAGATGAAGAACAGGAAGACCATCGGGAAATGCGGCAGCCAGTACCAGCTGAACAGCCCGTAGTCGCCATCCTGCGCGCGCACGATGTCACCGAAGTTCATCGAGCCTGTCGACAGGATCACCCCGATGATGATCAGCCCGATCGACACCTCGTAAGACACCATCTGCGCCGCCGAGCGCAGCGCGCCGAGGAACGGGTATTTCGAGTTCGAGGCCCAGCCGCCCATGATCACCCCGTAAACCTCGAGGCTGGACATGGCGAAGACATAGAGAATGGCCACGTTGATGTTGGACAGAACCCAGCCGTCGTTGAACGGGATCACCGCCCAGGCAAGAATGGACAGGACGAATGATATCAGTGGCGCCAGCATGAAGACGGCCTTGTCGGCGCCGGCCGGGATCACGACTTCTTTCACGACATATTTGAGAGCATCGGCCACCGACTGCAGGATGCCGTAGACCCCGACCACATTGGGGCCGCGCCGCATCTGGACCGCGGCCCAAATCTTTCGGTCGCCGTAGACAAGAAACAAGAGCGAGATCATGACAAACGCCACCACGAGCAGGCTTTGCGCCAGGATCAGGACGAATGTGCCAAAAGGTGTCGTCAGAAACTCAGCCATGTTGTCCCATGCCTTCAGACCGTAGGTATGCCTTGTGCCGCGCAGTCTCGCACCGTGACTTCTGCGTCAATCGTGCGCAAACCGGCAGGCAGTGTTGACGAAATCGTGTAAACCGCATCTGCGCGCCAAATGCCACCCTGAAATGCGACATTTGTCCGCACATGTCGCGCAAATCCATAGCCCCGGATCAGCGCGTATTGCGCGGCGGCGCATCTGGCATAATCCGCAACGTCCTTTTCGCTGCGCGCGCCGGCCATGACCGCCCTGATGTTGACCAGGTCATCGTCCAGAAGAGATGTCTCTATCCCCTTGTAATCAAGGGGTAATTCCAGATCTGGCCCACGCTCCTGTTCGCTGCACGCCAAAAGAACGACGCACAGCGCGACCCAGGGAGCCATGTTCCGCAAACGACGTGCCACCTATTCTGCCGCGATTTCAGCCCTGGAACGCGCTTTTTCCAGCGCCGACATTTCCGCCATCAACTGACTGGCCCGGGCAATCGGATTGGTCAGCCAGAAATCACCCAGGACATTTCGGAAAGCGGCAGCGCCCAACTTGCCGACCGGCAGG
>JALSJL010000035.1 GCA_026989405.1 Marinosulfonomonas sp.
GACTTGAAAGCGCCAGGGTGGGGTTGTCGATGACGGAATAGTCAAGCGCGCTTAGCGCCTCTTCACCGTTTTCATGGGCTTCGCGGGCAGGTTCCGGCATCAGCCGGCGCAAGATCGTGTGAAATTGGCGGGCAAATGGCAGAGACAGGCCCAGCAATGTCAGATTGAACAGAATATGCGTGTTTATCAGCGCCTGCGCCGGCCCCATGACCAGAAACGCTTCATGCAGGGGCAGGTTGTTGAGCAGGACCAGGACCACCAGCGCCCATGTGCCCCGCAAGGCGAGGTTGGCCACGGGCACGCGCCGCGCAAGCGTCGGCATGCCGCGCGTAAGCCAGATCGGGATGAAGGCAGACCCGAGGTTGGCACCGAGAACAAGCGAGATACCTGCCTCAAGCGGCACCGCGTCGATGGCCACCAGGGTCACGCACATCAACACGGTTGCGACGCTGGAATGCATGACGAAAGCCAGCGCTGCGCCGACCAGGAATGCTGTCAGATAGTCTTCGGCAAGGTATTGCGAGATGGCCGGCAGGAACGTGCTGTCGCGGATCGGCTCCATCGCGTCGCGCAAGAATTGCAGCGAAATCAGGATGAAGGCGATGCCCATCAGGATGCGCCCATACTGGCGGATCCGGCGCTTTTCGGCCTTCACGAACATCCAGCCCCCAAGTGTCAGCAACAGCGGGATCAGCCAGCTCAGGCGGAAACTGAGCACCTGGATGATCAGGGCCGAGCCCAGATCACCGCCAAGCACGACCGCCAGGCCGGTTTCAAACGCCAGGGCGCCGGACGCGGAAAACCCGGCCACAAGCAAGGCGACCGCGGCAGACGATTGCAGGACAACGGCCAGGCCCAGGCCCGCCAGTGCAGAACTGATCAGATTGCTCTGGCCCAGGATGACTCTTTGAAAGGAAGCACCGAAGCTGCGTTCTATGCCCGTTCTGACCATGCGCACGGCAAACAGCAGAAGCATGGTTGCCCCTGCCAGATTGATGATGAATTCAAGGATGGCCATCCTTGCCTGCTCCTTGCGGCATTCGCGCATGTAAAATCCGGCGAGAGAGCCGGAATAGCGGGTGGCTTAGCCGTTCCGGATGGGCCAACACAAGCGAAATCCGCCTTTTGCAGGCGGATTCCGTGGTTCTGGAGGGGTGTATGTGAACGGGCCGACCGGACGTCGCGGCAGTTTACCGCGAGTCGCTGAGCATGTCTTCGTCGTGGACAAAGTCGCTTGGCCGAGTGCGTCCGAGATAGCACCGGATGTTGAAGATGCCATGCCGCAGGTCAAGCCGGCAAACCGGAGACGCGCGGCCGATCTGCCGACATGCGGCCTGGATGAGGCGCTCGATCTTGTCCTGGACGACGGGCACCTTCGAGGTGTCGGTCCGGCCCACCTTGACCCAGGGTGTGATGTTTTCGATCAGCAGTTCTTCCTTGCCGCGAAGATCGGCCAGCCGCATCGCTTCGCAAAGCTGCGCAACCACGACATTGTCCTGCTCGCGCAGAAGGTTTCGCCCATCCATTTCGACGGCTGAGTAGTTCATCCCCAGGAGCCGCGGAGTATGGACGCCGGCCAGTCCGGAGGTGGGAACAGCGCCCGGGTTGGGAACCGGGCTGACTTCAACTGAAGAAAACGCCCGAGTGCGCGTTGATTTGGCGGCTTCCATTTGTAACATCTGGCTCTCCATTCGAACGGTGCAATCGGCTTGATGGCAACCTATGGGTGAAAGTTGTTAACGCAACGTGTCATAATTAAGGCAAGTTGGAGAGGCAGCCGGAAATTGCCCGGACTCGGCCCAATTCTTGCGGGAATCCGCCGATCGGAGGGCGGTATTTCGCGCAAGTTCACAATTTGTTCCATTTTTTGCTGATCGAATTCTCTCCGAATCACCGGAAAAACTAGTCTTTTTGGACAGGTCTGGCGCCCGATTCTCTGGTTTGTTCACTATTTGGGCCAAAAAGTGGCCTGCTTGTCCTGCCGCGCGGGGTCGCGGGTTGGCGGGCAAGCTGACCGGGCCCGAACGCTTGCCTGCCCGGCGCTGTTTCCGGTTGCCTGATATTGGGCTGGTTTCGCAGGGCGGTTCGATCTATCAGATTTGTGCAGATGGCCCAAAACAGCAGAATGACCGGGATGAGCAGCAAAACACCAGACGCGGCGCGAGGCAATGGTCAAGCGGCGGCACACTATCTTGGGGTCGACGTGCCCGGATCGCCATTCCTGAATGAAACGCGTATCAAGCGCATCAATTCGGGCCGCTACGAGATGCAGGAAATCGCTGGCGGACTGGCGGTGGTTCGCCATGGCGACAGGGTTCTGGAGCTGGGCGCGGGCATTGGTCTTGTCGGCGCGGTGATCGCACGCAACAGGAAGCCCGAAAAGGTCGTGTCGTTCGAAGCAAACCCGACATTGCTGCCGCATATCAACGACCTGTATCGCCTGAACGGTCTCACAGGCACGATCGAAGTTCGCAACCAGGTGCTGATCAGTTCCCCCGACCGGCCCGGATCACTGCCATTTCACATCCACAACAGCTATCTCGGCTCTTCTCTGGGCGGTGACCCACAGCGGGCCCGCGAAACCGTTGAGGTGCAGACGCAGTCATATGATGACGTTTGCAACGAGCTGAAGCCGACTGTGCTGATCATGGATATCGAGGGGGGCGAGCTGGATTTTCTGGAACACGCCAATCTTGCCGGTCTGCGGGCGATGGTCATCGAGTTCCACCCCAAGGCCTATGGGGTCGGCGGCATGCGAAGATGCAAGAAAATTCTTCGAGATGCGGGCTTTGAGCCAATCGGGGATCTGTCGACCAGGATGGTCTGGGTCGCCGAACGGCAGGTTTGACCCGGGGGTGGGCTGGCGCGCTAACGCCAGCCCGGGATCGTCAGGCCAACTGAAGGTTGGTCGCGCTTTCGCGGCCGTCACGGCCGGCTTCGATGTCGAAAGTGACCTTCTGGCCGTCAGCCAGACCGGTCAGCCCCGAACGCTCGACTGCGGAAATGTGAACGAAAACGTCCTTGCTTCCACCTTCGGGCTCGATAAAGCCGAAACCTTTAGTTGCGTTGAACCATTTCACGGTGCCATTAGCCATCGTGATAACTCCTTTAGTCGTTTTGCCATCCGCGGTAGTGCGATGGCCCGGCTCAGTCAGTCCTTGATCGAAAGACTGTGGCCTTAAAGGAGAACAGCGGGTCGATAGAGAATAACGTTAGCCATGCGCATATGGGCCGAAATGATCCCGATTGCAAGAAGAAGTTTCGCCATTCGGGAATTCTTTTGCGCCTGGCCATGTGCGCAGGCGCCGGACCGAGGCCGAGCGGCGGGCCTGCCGTCTGGGTTGTGTGCCTTATTTAAGCCTGAAAAAAGACAGGGCAGCGCCCGAAGTGGGCCATTTTCTGAACAAGAAACGTCAACAAAGTCAGGAATGTGCAGCGATTGTGGCGGTGGTGGAAAGAAACGACGAACCAGAGGAAACATCCATGACGAACCTTTTGCTGAAAGCCCGCGATGGTCGCGCCAACGCTTTGGCCAAACGCAGCGACGCACAGAACTGCAAGTTTGCAAGGTCGGCCTCTGACATTCAGCCCAGGAAACCACGTCGATATGAGGCGCTTCGCTTTGTCTCCAAACGGACGCAAGGCCAGATGGCAACCTGGGTGCACTGACCGGGCGTGCGGCCCTGCCACTCCGGGGCTGTTGACAGCCAACCCGATTGACAGAGAAAACGCCGCCAGATGATCGGGCGGCGTTTTTGCCTTTGCGCAGCCGGCCAGTGCCGTCGCCAGGGCGGTGACGGCCCCGGTGCGGCCCCGGTGCGGCCCCGGGCCGTCCTGGCATTCGGGGGTGCGGCCCGGCCGGATATTGCAAAAGGGGAACACTGCATCCGAATGTGCCGCAGCCGCCCCATCATGAGCTTTGTTAATAATTGTTAACTGGTTAGTGTGCCCGGAAACAGAAAGCTTCCCGAAAACAGAGGAGGCAGAGGCAGAGCAGTATGCCCACGACATATCCGGACCAATTCTGGATCATGGATCCATTTGCGCCGCCGCCGGTCGGCACCGTCCTGACGGTGGCGTATCTGGACGTTGTGGACAACAACGACAACGGTTTGATCAACCGTTTTTCCAATGATTCCATCGATGGCTCCGATATCCGCCGCAGCTATCCGGGGGACACGGTGACCGTCGAGCTTTCCGATGGTTCGATCGTGACGATCACCGGCGTGACGTTCTATCTGGCGGATGGCCGAGAGGTGTTCACGCCAACCGACGGATCGACCCTGCAGACCGCAACGCTCGTGAGCACGACCTGGGTCAACTCTCAGGGGTCCGTTCCGGTCGAAGATCTGGCGCCCCCGTGTTTCACGCCCGGGACATTGATCGACACGGCCGACGGGCCGCGCCCGGTCGAGGCTCTGGAAGCGGGGGATCTGGTCTGGACGGCGGACCGCGGATTGTGCCCGATCGTGCTTGTCAGCCGCCGAAGCATTTCAGCCGAAAAGATCAAGGCCAGACCGAAACTGGCGCCGGTGCGCATTTCAGCCGGGGCAATGGGGGCCGGCCTGCCGCGGCGTGACCTGGTGGTTTCCCCGCAGCACCGGATGCTGTTGAGCACGCCGGTTGCCCGCCGGATGTTCGGAGAGGCCGAAGTTCTCGCCCCGGCCTGCCAGCTTGCGGGGCAGCCCGGAATAGAGCGGGTGGAAGCCCCGCAAGGCGTTGAATACATACACTTGTTACTTGATCACCATGCCGTCCTGTTTGCCGAGGGCGCGCCGACCGAATCGCTGTTTCTGGGCGAGCAGTCGCACCAGGAATTGTCGCGTGAGCAGGTTGGCCAGCTGCGAAGGCAGACCCCGGCCCTGATTGCCCGGGACATGGAGCCGGCGCGGGTGCTGGTTCGCGGCCGGCGGCTCAGGCAATTGCTGCACCGGCACGAGGTCAACGCAAAACCGCTTCTGGCCGCGCCGCCGGCCATTCGGCGGCCGGTCGCGCCCGCGCGCCTTTCCCTGGTCGTCTAGGGGCCTCACGCCGGGGCCAGACCCTGATCGCTCAGATGTTGGCGACGACGGTCTTGAGCATGTCGCGCACCTGGCCGGCGACGGCCTGAAGATCGGCGTTGTCGATGCCCATCATGGAAGCCTGCGGGTCGATGGCGCTGACTTCGATGCCGCCGTCCACTTCGCGCAGGATCACGTTGCAGGGCAGCATGGCGCCGACGCGCGGCTCAAGTCCGATCGCTTCCCAGGCCATCCCGGGGTTGCAGGCCCCAAGGATGCGATAGCCCGGCATGTCCTTGTCGATCTTCTTTTTCATGGTCGCCTTCACGTCGATTTCGGTCAGCACGCCAAATCCGTTGGCCGTAAGGGCTTCCCGGGTGCGGGCATCGACGCTGTCCATGTCGGCACCTTCGATGAGACGGTCAATCGTGTAGCTCATGGGACTCTCCTGTTGCGGGTTGCCGGCCGAAAATGAGCGCCACACCGACCAATTGCAACCGGGTGCGGCGCTGCGTCACCCGGTGGACCAGGCCCGCGGCTGTTTCATGCCGGCAATCTTGCAGGCCTGCTTGACGTAGCCATAGGGAAACAGGTCGAACATCGCCATCTTGGCGTCGTGCTTGCCGAGATTGCCGTCGGCGGCCAGGAACTTGAGAACAAAGCGGGCATCGGCGGCGATGCCATGCTCGTCCAGCCATGCGCGCATGAAGTCGATGACTTCCCAGTGCCGGGGCGTCAGTTCCAGGCCCTCGTTGCGCGCGACATGCTCGGCAAAGTCACGGCTCCACTGATCCGGGTCGGTCAGGTAGCCATGCCCGTCGACCGTCACCCTGCCCGAGGGCAGATCAATCGTCGAGAGCGTGTCGGGCCGGGTTCGCATGGCGCTCCTTTCGCAAATGGCAGGTCTGGACCTTATGGGTCAATGTGAACCTGTTTTTGCGCTGGATCAAGTTCCGGCCGTCACAAGCACGCAAGCCCCGCGGCGCCGCGATGTCTCCGGCCGGGGCACCTGGCAACAGAAGGAGGCCCGGCTTCTCTTTTTCGGAAAAATATCCTCGGGGGGTGAATGGACGCCGTCAGGCGGACAGAGGGGGCCGACAGCCCCCTCTCGTGCC
>JALSJL010000036.1 GCA_026989405.1 Marinosulfonomonas sp.
CTTGTTGACATGTCCCATGTGGCCGATGCGGAAAAAGCCGTCCGCATCCGGGTCGTCATCGCTGTTCATGCCAAGCCCGACCCCCAACGTGACGCCGGCATTCCGGCTCAGCCAGTCGCGCAGTTGCGTCCCCAACGGAGCGCCAACGGCCAGCGTGGTCACTGCATGTGAGCGGATCGCCTCATCGGCCAGATGCAGCCGCAAAGGCCCTTGGCGCCCCAGCGCTTCCACGGCCGCCCAATAGGCGCGCGCCAGTTGTTCATGGCGGGCCCAAACGG
The DNA here is from genome assembly GCA_026989405.1 of Marinosulfonomonas sp. Lineage (GTDB taxonomy): Bacteria > Pseudomonadota > Alphaproteobacteria > Rhodobacterales > Rhodobacteraceae > JAJRUE01. The sequence continues at coordinate 279 of JALSJL010000036.1, forward strand.
CCTCGAGCCCCTCTTCCAGGATCATGTCCACGGCTTCGCGCAGACCGATCAGGTGGTGCGTCGGCGCGGTTCCGCCAAAATACTGATAGAAGGCTTCCGGCTCGGCACGCGGCACCCAATCCCAGTATTTCGAAACCCGGACCGACTTGCGTGCCGCCGCGGCCTTGTCGTTGAAAAAGACAAACCCGATACCCGGCGGCGTCATCAGCCCCTTCTGACAGGCCGCAACCGTGACATCCACGCCCCATTCATCCATTTCGTATCTTTCGCAACCCAGCGAGGCGATACAGTCAACCAGCAGCATCGCCGGATGCCCGGCCGCATCCAGTGCGGCACGCAGCGATGCGATGTCATTTCGCAAACTGCTTGACGTGTCGACATGAACCGCCATCACGGCCTTGATCCGATGCTCCTTGTCGGCCTCCAGTTCGCGCTGCAGACGCGCAGGGTCAATCGCGCTTTTCGTCCCGAAATCAATAACCTGCGCGTCGATCTGCAGCCCACGCGCCATCTCGGCCCAACCGTGACCAAACAGACCTGTCACCAAAACGAGAACGCGCTCGCCGGGGGCCAGGATGTTGGCCAGGGCGGCCTCCCAGACACCATGCCCATTGCCAACATAGATCGCCAGATGATGCCGGGTCCGGGCGATGGATTTCAGGTCGCGCACCAGCCCCGGAACCATGTCGACGAAGGGGCCGGAATAGATGTCGGGCGCCGGAACATGCATGGCCCGCAAGACCCGCTCAGGCACCACTGAGGGTCCCGGAATGGCCAGATATTCGCGCCCGATTGAGTGTGCCATGGAGCCAACGCCTTTCATTGATGTTCACGATTGCCTAAATCGGGCGTGCAGGAAGTGCAATTTCATTCTTGCCGTTGCAGGCCTGCGCTTGCTGCGGCCCGGGATTGGGGATACATGCACGCCCGGCCCCGGATGTATGCCGGACTTTCGGATGAACCTTGGAAGGGACCTGATGTTCGACAAGATCAACGCCAAGATCAAGACCTGGGAACGCGGTCTGGCCGCCACCTACGGGACGGACATTTCCACCCCCAAGGGGCGCCGGCAGGCGGCCTGGCATTTTCAGTTGCTCGACCATGGGTTCTTGCGGGCCCTGTGGGGGAACTTTTTCGAGGTGGCACCCGGGGTCTGGCGTTCGAACCAGCCATCGCCCCGACGGCTGCGGAAATTCAAGAAACTGGGCTTCAAATCCGTCCTGAACCTGCGCGGTGCCAATGTCATGAGCCCGTATCTGTTCGAACAGGAGGCCTGCCGCGAACTTGGCCTGACCCTGGTCGATCACCCGATGCAGGCCCGCCACCTGAGCGGGCCGGAGGTCTTTTTGCGCCTGCTCGACATATTTGAAACCATCGAGCACCCTTTCGTCATGCACTGCAAATCCGGCGCCGACCGGGCCGGAATTGCATCGGCGCTGTATCTGATGCACATGAAGGATGTTCCGATCGAGATTGCCAAAAAGCAGCTTGGAAAGAAATACATTCACTTCAAGTCCTTCCAAACCGGCATTCTCGACCATATGCTGGACGCCTATGAAGCTGACAACAAGGTGCAGCCCATGCCGATCCGAAAATGGCTCGAAAATCGATATGATCAGCAGAAGTTGACCGGTGAATTCCAGGCAGGGCGGGCAAGACCCTGAATATTCTTGAACACAAAAGCTATCCCGCCAGGGAACTTGTCGGCTGGTTCTGGCGCAAGTATGTGCGCTCGCGGATGCCGACCCTGTTTGTGGGGTTTGCCTTCATGGTCATCGAAGGCGGGGCGCTTGGGGTGCTCAGCTACATGGTGCGGCCGATGTTTGATAACGTCTTCATCGCCCGTGACCGCGGCGCGGTGTTCCTTGTCGCCTTCATCGTGTTTGCGATTTTCCTGGGGCGGGCAATTGCCGGCTTTGCGCAGCGCGTCCTGATGGCGGTCGTGGCCCGCAAGGTGTCGGCCGACATCCAGCGCGATCTGGTCGACCATATCCTGCGGCTGGACAGCTCGTTTTTCCTGACGAACTCACCCGGCGTCCTGATGGAGCGGGTTCTGGCCGACCCCGGTGGCGCCGCCGGGATCATCTCGGCAACATTCTCGGCCTTTGGCCGTGACCTCGTGGCCCTGGTCAGCCTGCTGTCAGTGGCCCTTTACGTGGATTGGGTCTGGACCCTGATCGCCATTGCCGGGGCGCCTTTGCTGATCCTGCCGATCGTGCTGCTGCAACGACTGGTGCGCAAGGTCTCGCGCGCCGCGCGCAATGCCTCGGCGCAGGTGACCAACCGGCTGAACGAACTTTTCCACGGCATCAACACCGTCAAGCTGAACAGCATCGAAGACTACGAAAGCGCGCGCTACTCCGACAAGGTGACCGAGTTGGTCGACATCGAATTGCGCGCAGCCGCCGCAAATGCAGGCATCCCGGCGCTGATGGATATTGTCGCAGCCGTCGGCTTTCTTGGTGTGCTTTCCTATGGCGGCCTTCAGATCGTCGACGGGGAAAAGACCGTCGGGGAATTCATGTCGTTCTTCACGGCCATCTCGCTGGTATTCGAGCCGCTCCGCCGTCTCGGGGCCATTTCCGGTGCCTGGCAGGGGGCGCTGGTCAGCCTGGAGCGGATCTACGACATCTTTCAGATCAAACCCACGATCGTGTCACCTGCCCTGCCCCGCCCGATGGCGGTCGCGCCGGAACAGGCCGACATCACACTGGAAGACGTCACGTTTTCCTACGGCGACCAGGCCGTGATCAGGAATGCAGGCTTTACCGCCGAAGCCGGCAAGACGACCGCGCTGGTCGGGGCGTCGGGCGCCGGCAAGAGCACGATCTTCAACCTGCTCACCAGGCTGATTGACCCCGACAGCGGCCGCATCGTGATTGGCGGCACCGACAGCAAGGATATGGATATCAAGGAACTGCGCCGCCTGTTTTCGGTGGTCACGCAGGATGCGCAACTGTTCGATGAATCGATCCGCGCCAATATCCTGCTGGGCAGCGATACCGAAAAAAGCGATCTGACAGATGCGCTGGATGCGGCTTATGTGTCGGACTTCCTGGACAAGCAGCCCCAGGGGCTGGACACGCGCGCAGGGCCGCGTGGCACCGCGCTTTCCGGTGGCCAGCGCCAACGCGTCGCCATTGCCCGCGCGCTGCTGCGCAACACGCCGATCCTGCTGCTGGATGAGGCGACATCGGCGCTGGACACCCAGTCCGAAGCCATTGTCCAGGCTGCTCTTGAACGGCTGTCACAGGGGCGCACGACCCTTGTGATTGCCCACCGCCTGTCTACCGTTCGAAACGCCGACAAGATCATCGTCATGGATCACGGCGAGGTCGTCGACCAGGGCACACATGATGAACTCGTGGCGCGCGAAGGGATTTACCAGAACCTCTATCGCCTGCAGTTCTCGAACAAGAAGGACGGGCCTACCTGAGCTTGCGCCCGGTCCGATCATAGCTGCGCGCCAGTTTCGCCGGGTCGGCCCCGGCCATGAACCGGATCTGGCGCCAGATGTTTTGCAGCCCCTGGCAGACCCATCCGGATTTCTGATACCGCTCGGGGCTGGTGACGGCAGCGCCATCCAGCGCCACCAGCCTGCCGCGCAGGGCCCGGGCCAGGGCCATGTCTTCCATCAGGGCAATATCCGGATACCCGCCAACGCGATCGTAAAGCGCCCTTGAAATCAACAGCCCCTGATCTCCGAAGGGTAACCCCATTCGCGCCCGGAGATTTGCCCAGGCAGCCACCATGCCGGCGGGACCGCCAGCGGATGAAAACCGCAGCCTGAACCAGCCGGCGCTGGCGGGATGTTGCGTGATATGGCGCAGGACCGCGCCGCTCCAGCCCGGCGCCAGACGGGTGTCGGCATGCAGGAACAACAGCCAGTCGCCGCCGGCTGCCTCCGCTCCGCGACGAAGCTGGCCGCCGCGCCCGGGCGCTCCGGTGAGCAGCACGGCTCCGCTTTGATCGGCCAGCCGGGCCGTGGCGGCATCGCCCTGCCCGTCCGGCCCCAGGGCGTCAGAGATCACCACTTCGCGCAGGATGCCCCGCTCGAGCCCCTCCACGAGGGAGGCCAGCGTATCTGGCAGATGGCCAGCCGCGTTCAGGGTCGGGATCACGATGGAAAGCGGTGCGCGCATGGTGGAGTTTCCGCGAGTTGCCCCCTATATTGAGCGCCAGTGAACAGGAATGGCAACCGATGAATGACAGCACACGGAAACAGCGGGTTCTGACCGTCACCGGCCCGGAACGCACGAAATTCATGCAAGGGCTTGTCAGCAATGACGTGAACAGGGCCAACGGGGCCCTGGTCTATGCCGCGATGTTGACGCCGCAGGGCAAGTATCTTGCCGATTTCTTTCTGCATGACACCGGGGAAGAATTGCTGGTGGACGTGGCCGAAGACCTGGCCGACGCTCTGGCGCAGCGCCTGGGGATGTATAAATTGCGCGCCGAGGTCGCGATTGCCGACGCCGGGCTGCAGGTGGCGCGCGGGAGTGGGGATGCGCCACCGGGTGCATTGACCGACCCGCGCCATGCGGCGCTGGGCTGGCGGGCCTACGGGGCGCAGGCGGGCGATGACGGCACCGACTGGGACGCCATCCGCGTCGCCCATGTGATCCCGGAGAGCGGCATCGAACTGGTGCCGAACGAGACCTACATCCTCGAAGCCGGGTTCGAGCGGATGAACGGCGTGGATTTCAAGAAGGGCTGCTATGTGGGCCAGGAAGTCACCGCGCGCATGAAGCACAAGACCGAGTTGAAAAAGGGGCTGGTGCAGGTCGAGATCGACGGGGCGGCGCCCGTGGGCACGCCGATCACCGCGGGTGGCAAGCCGGCGGGCACGCTCTACACCCAGTCGGCGGGCCGGGCGATTGCCTACCTGCGGTTTGACCGGGCGCACGGCGATCTGCGGGCCGGGGACGCGCGGCTTGTCTGGCACGGCTGAGGCCTGCCTGCGCCTTTTCGGCGCCGCCCCTGTCGGGCAGCGCCGCCTGCACGGCGGCGATCTTTCCGAAGTGACATGGCTGGAATTCGCGGACGGGCGCAACGTGGTGGCCAAACGCGGCCCGCGCGCGGCGGTCGAGGCGCGGATGCTGGGCGCGATGGCGGCGGCCGGGGCGCCGGTGCCGGGCGTGCTGGGGGTGACAGGCGACCTGCTGTTTCTCGAGGCCCTGCCGGAGACAGCGCCCGAGGCTGCGGGCTGGGAAGCCGCCGGGGCAGCACTGGCCCGCCTGCACGGCTGCGAAGGGGCGGACTATGGCTGGGACGAATCGTACGGGTTCGGCCGGGTCGAGATCGACAACCGCCCGGCGCCTGACTGGCCCAGATTTTGGGCCGAGCGGCGCCTGTTGCCGCTGGCCGGCGCCCTGCCTGCCGCGTTGCGCAGACGTGTGGAAACGCTGGCCGGGGCCTTGAACGACCGGCTGCCAGGGGCGCCCCGTGCGGCCCTGCTGCACGGCGATCTCTGGCAGGGGAACCTGCTTTTCACCGGCGCAAGAGCCAGTTTCATCGACCCGGCCTGTTATTACGGGCATGGCGAAGTGGACCTGGCGATGCTGGCGCTGTTCGGTCGGATCCCGCGCGCATTTGCGGCAGGATACGGGGCCGAGGAGGCAGGCGCGGCGCAGCGGCGCGCGATCTACCAGCTTGGGCCGGCGCTGATGCATGTGGCGCTGTTCGGGGCGGGCTACCATGCCCTGGTGGCGCGCCTGTTGGACGAAGCCGGTGTTTAGGGGGCTGTCTGCCCCCTCTGGGCGCCGCCTGGCGCCCATTCACCCCCGAGGATGTTTTTGCGAAAAAGAAGGCTCCTGACAGAAC